>JBFZCA010000168.1:0-5193 GCA_041308205.1 Planctomycetota bacterium
CGAAGTGCTGCCGCGCGCGCGGATCGCCGGCGAGGCGTACGATCGCCGCGGCGAGCGCGCCGGCCTCAAGCGGCGCGACGAGCCCCGTCGCGCCGTCGCGGACGATCTCGGGCAGCATGCCGGCGTCGCCGGCGATGACGGGAACGCCGGCGGCGAGGGCCTCGCGCACGGCGCGGGCGGTCTCGTCCGTGCCGCCGCCGAGGAAGATCTTGGCGTCCATGGCGCCGAGCGCATCGACGTAGTCATCGCCGGTCATGTACCCGACGTGGCGGACGATGTCCGCAATGCCGAGCGCCCGCGCGGGCTTCTCGAGCACCGTCCGGACGTGGGTGCCGCGGCCGACCGCCATGAAGACGAGCCGGGGGGCATCGCGCCGGGCGCGCCGCACGGCCTCGAGGATGAGGTCGAAGCGGCGCCGCGCCTGGATGCGCGTCACGATGCCCAGGACGAACGCATCGTCCGGTATGTCGAAGCGCCGGCGGAACTGCGCGCGCGTGTGCCGCGCCCGGAAGCGCGCCAGGTCGACGAGGCCGTCGAGCCGCCATGCGCGCTCGGGGGCGAGCATGAACGCCGCCCGGTTGGCCTCGCGCGACGCGTCCGAGAACGCGATGATGCCGTCGGTGAGCCGCGGCAGGAGGAAGCGGTTCCGGAGGGTCGCCCTGACCTTGTCCGCCTCGTAGATGCTGCGCAGGACGGGGGGCCGCCTGCGTGAGGCGCGCGCGGCCTTGCCGCCGATATGGTGGTCGTTGAGCATGTGGCAGTGGACGATGTCGATCCGCTCCTCGTCGATGAAGCGGCGGACGGCGAGGATGTCCCTGCGGTGGGCGAGGAGGTTGGCGAGGTGCTTGGGCAGGTGCCAGGCATCGATCACGGCGACGCCGAGCTCGGCGGCGCGGCGCGCGAAGAGGCTCGGGCCGTCCGACGGGCCGCGGCCGCCGGCAAGAAGCGCATCGACCCCGCAGTCCCGCAGCGCCTTGACGAGATGGATCACGGGCTCGGCCGGGCCCGTCACTTTCCAGTTCGAGAAGAGATGGAGGACCTTCATCGGCGCGCGCCGCCCTGCCGGTTGCGGCGCCATTTCCGCAGCCAGCGTTCGATCCGCGCCTGCGCAATGGCGGCGGCCGCGCGCAGCAGCTCCTTCCTGCGCCCGGCGAGCGGCGACCCCTCGATGTAGCACGCGAAGAACCGCAGGCGCGCGGACATCGGAACGCAGTACGGGAGCGAGCCCGCGAGCTGGGCGAGGTTCTTGGCCGCGCGATGGAAGCTCACGCGCCGCGAGAAATAGAGCGAATCGAAGTCGATGAAGCGGATCGCGGGCTCGCCGCCCTCGTCGGCGATGAGGACGTTCTCGCCCTTGAGGTCGCGGTGCTGGACGCCGGCATCGTGGAGCGCGCGGACCGCGGCCGCGAACGCGCGCGTGAAGCGCCGCAGGCGCGCGCCGTCGACCGGCTCGCCCCGGAGCGCCGGCCCGACGAAGTTGCGGTGGAGGTACTGGGCGAGGTTCTCGGCGCCCTCGATTCTGCGCGTGAGGAGGTAGCTCGCGCGGAGGATGCCCCGCGGCCGCCGCTCGACGAGCCCGATGACGTCGGGCGCCGGGAGCCCGCACGCCGCGAACGTCCGCAGGGCGCCGAACGCCCGCCGGCCGCGCGCGCCCTGGAACAGGTTCTTGAAGTTCTGCCAGAGCGTGATGCCGGTCAGGGCCTTGACGTGGATGGGCACGGGCGGTGCGCCGCCGGCGCGCGCGAGGACCGCGCGGCCGTCGCGCGCCGCGGCAAGGATTGCATCGGGGTCGTACTCGCCGGAGTGGTATATCCTCCAGTCGCCCCTGCGCGCGCACGCGCAGCGTGCGGCGTGTGCGTTGCACGATCGGTCCATACGCCTGTATCCGTGCCTGCCGGCGCCGACTGCCGCCGAGGCGCGCGATGGTAGCACCGGAGACCGCACAGCGTCAACGCGCCCGGTTCTCGTCCTTCTTCGCGGGAAACGGGGTCGACTCGATCGTGCTTCCCGTGCACTTGAAGGGGCCCATCTGGTACGTGCAGGAGATCTTGTACGTCGTTCCGTTCTTGGCGCCATCCCATGTGGCGGAGCACGTGAAGCCTCAGCCGTAATTCAACGTGCCGGCAACCAGCGTCTCGTCCGCCGTTGTCGCGATCCGGTACTGGGGCTCCTTCGGCCGGCGGCCCGTGCGGTCGAGCGCGGATTTCGTGCTGTTCCCGGCCGTATGCGCGATCATGGTCACCAGCTCCTTGGCGGCGCCTTCGAGCCTCAGGTTGACGCGCACGACGCTTTTCTCGGGTCCGGCCAGGAGCCCGAAGAACCTGCGCGCTCGCTCCTTCGCTGCCTGCACGACGACGCCCGCGGTGAAGGGCTCGCCGAACGGCGCCGCCGCGATGCCCTCGGCGGAGATCGTGATCGGGGGCGAGTTCCGCGTGGCCTCGGCATGGAGCTGCCAGGTGTCGCCCTCGGCGTCCTTGCGGAGGATGCAGTACCGAGTGAATCGATAGGCGCCGGGCGGGAGCTTCACGGAGGCCGCGGGCGAGTACATGAGCACCGACATGCCCTGTGCGTCGGGGCACAGCGTCAGGCGGTCGAGACCCGCGGGCAGGACGACGGTCGCCAGATTCTCGGTCACCGGCTCGAGCGTGAGCTTTCTTGCGGCGAGGGCGGGCGTCACGCGGAAGAGCTTGTCGCCGATGAGCAGCAGGTCGGCCAGGAGCGGCGGCTCCCAGTACGCGTCCTCCGTGCCGTCGGAGATCCAGAAGAAATCGGCCGCCGCCGCTGCATCGTCGCCGCCGGCCGTCGGCGCGCGGACGACCTTGTCGCCGAACAGGCCGTTCGCGTTGCCGTCGCCGAGCGTGAGCGCGTAGTTCTTGCCCCCGAGCGCCAGCGTGCCCGTGTACGAGCAGTTGGCGACGATGTAGGCCTCGAACGGCGGCGCGTCCTTCTGCGCGGGGTCCTCCGGGTCGGGCTCAGACTGAAACGCCTGGAGGACGAAGCTGTACGGCATCGCGGCTTCGCCCGCGCCGACCGTGATGTCGATGGCCGCGAATCCGCCCTGGATTTCCGCGACGTACGCGGCGCCGCTCTGGGGCGGCGCGGCCTCGTCGATGGGGGGCTCGTCCGTGAGATCGCGGTTGCCGTTGGCGTCGAAGAAGAGGCGGGTGTACGGCGGGTCGCCGGCCTTCCGGGACGTGAAGAGGAAGCAGCGCTTCTCCCCGCCGAGCGATGCGAACGCGAAGTAGCGCGGCCCGGCGAGGGTGGGCAGCTTGTAGTCGCCTCCCGGCGCCGCGGTCGTGACCGCGAGCTGCTGAAAACCGCCCGCGGCGGGCGTGTTCTCATCCGAGTGCTTCACGTACGTGAGCGGCACATCGAGCGCCCAGGCGGACACGGCCGCGCAGAGCGCCGGCCACAGGGCGGTTCGCCGCAGCGTGCTTCTCGGCATCACATCACCTCTCATTGTCGGGTCAGCCTTATTGTACCAGTGTTCACGCGCGGGTCCAGTACCGGATGCGGCGCCCCGAGGCTACCCGCGTGGCCGGTGCATGACCGCCATGGTGGCCACCATGATCGCGCCGCCCGCGAGCTGGACCGGCGTCAGGCGATCCCCCGCGAGGAGGTAGCCGAACAGCGCGGCGAAGAGGGGCTCGAGGAAGAAGATCGCCGCCGCGCTGAGGGCGGAGAGATGCTGCTGGGCGAGCGTCTGGATGTAGAAGCCCGCGGCCGTCCCGAGCAGGCTCGTCACGCCCAGGGCGAACCAGACGCCGGGCGCCGGCCACACGAAGTCGTCGGTCAGGGGCCAGAGGGCGAGAAACACGACCGCCGCCGCCGCCACCTGGACGAGGGCGAGCCCGCTCGCGCGGTGGCGCGCCGCGTAGCGGTCGAGGAGCGCGATCTGGAGGCCGAACAGCGCCGCCGCGCCGAGCGTGAGGGCATCGCCGACCAGCCCGCCCGTGCCGAGCTCTCCGCCGGCCCCGCCGCACGCAAGCAGAAGAAGCCCCGCGATGCTCACGGCGATCGCCGCCCAGTGAAAGAGTCCGGTCCTGACGCCGAAGAAGAGCCGGTTGCAGAGCGGCGCGAACACGATGAAGAGCCCCGTGATGAGGCCCGCGTTCGTGGCGGTCGTCGCGCGCAGGCCGTAGGTCTGGAACAGGTACGCGGGGGCGAGCGTGAGGCCGACGAGGATGCCCGTCTTCATCGTCGCGCGGTCGATGTGCCCCGCGGCGAACGGCGCCAGCGCGAGCGAGCCCATGAGGAAGCGGATGGCGAGGAAGGCCATGACGCCGTAGCAGGCCACGGCATCCTTGACGACGACGAACGTCCAGCCCCAGATGCACACGATCCCCAGGAGCAGGCCGGAATAGACGAAGCGGCGCATGGGGGCGGTCAGAACGCGGCGCGCAGTGCGGCGAGGCTCTTGGGGATCGCGGTCCGGTAGTCCTCGCGGCCCTCGAACTCGAGCGCTATGTACCCGCCGAACTTGTGCTCCCCGAGAATCCGCGCGATGCGGGGGTAGTCCAGGTCGAGACTGTACCAGATTCCGCCGCCGTAGTACGTCTTGGCCTGAACGTAGACGGTCTTGGGCGCGATCATGCGCAGCTTGTCGTAGGGATCCTCCAGGAAGTTGCCCGTGTCCATCATCGCCTGGAGCCAGGGCGAGCCGACGGCGTCGATGATCCGGAGCAGGCCCTCGGGCGTCCGGCCGAGCCCCCAGTGGTTCTCGAGGCCCAGGACGACGCCGCACTCCTCCGCCTTCGCGAGGCACCGCCCGATGGCGTCGATCACCCAGCCGAACGCGTCCTCCTCGGTGTAACCGGGCAGCGCCGGCTCGATGCCGCGCTTGGCCATGAAGTCATCGAAGTCCTTGATCGTGCGCCACCTGCCCGTGTTGAGCCTGAGGATCGGAATGCCGAGCGTGTAGGCAAGCTCGATGCAGTGGAGCGTGTGGGCGACGTTCTTCTCGCGCTCGGCCGCGTCCGGCGAGACGAAGGACTGGTGGATCGAGAGCCCGCAGAGGTCGAGGCCGTTCAGGACCGCCCGGCGCTTGAGCGTCTGGCAGAAGGCGCGGTCCTCCTTCTCCATCTGCATGTGCAGGATCTCGACGCCGTCGAAGCCCATCTCGGCGGCAAGGTCGATGCATTGCTCCATGGGCAGCTTCAGGCCGTCGAGGAAGCGCCAGAACGAGTAGGTCGA
>JBFZCA010000169.1:0-4147 GCA_041308205.1 Planctomycetota bacterium
CGGGCAAGCCCGTCTTCGCCGGACGGCCGCGCCTGTGCACGAAAGCTTTCTTGCCGCCGCTGCGGGGCGGGATTACAATGACGCCGTCGGATACGATGCGCCGCGCGCGGTCGCGCGCCGAATCGCGTTCGGGAGGAGGCCGATTATTCGACGCGAACTGGCGCGGAAAGCGGCAGACAATAGGTGAGGGCTACATTGTAGAGGAAGGAGCAACGGAAGAATGAGGAAGGTAGCTGTTTGCTATTTGATCGCGGTGTTTGGGTTTAACGCGATAATCCAATACGTTATGTACGTGCTGGCTGTTAGAGTTGAAATGGAAGATGGGTACCTGCCTTCTATGATAGCGCTTCTGACGAGATTCTGGTGGTGGAGCGGTGCTGTCGCGGTTGTGGCTGGAGTGGGTGTAGTGGTGTGCGTCAAGCGCCGAGTCAGGGAGTCGATCATGATGCACTCAGTGATCGTACTCCTGTTTCTGGATTGTGTGATGGTGCTATGCGAGTTGTGTGCACTTATGGGCCTGATGGGCCCTCCGCGATAGAGGAAATCCGGGGACAGTCAATGAGTCATCGCGCCGGGCGTGGAGATACTCACACGTTCACTCGGATGACAAATCAGTGACTGTCCCCGGATTTCCCCAGGACCGCGTCGATGAGCGTCAGGACGCCCGGCTCGCTCGCGCAGCGGTCGAAGATGTGGGCGTGCGCGAGGTCGTGCTCGAGCGAGGCGGCGAGCTTCCACAGGAATTGGGCGAGCTGGTCCGTGCCCTGCTTTGTGCCGGCGATCCACTCCTCGTAGGCCGCGAACTCCCGGGCCGTGCCGGCGATCTCGGCGAGGTGGAGCGGGAAGAGGGTGCGCGCGCTCTCGGGGAGCGCCGCGACGGGCGCCAGCCCATCGAGACACGTGATCATGCGCGCGAGAGTGTCGCGGGAGGCGAAGTCGGGCGTGCTCTTCGCCTCGGGCTCGGCGGCGAAGGCCTCCATGATGAGCCGCGCCTGCGGCCTCAGGCCGCCCAGGCTCTCCGCGAGGTGGCGCAGGAGCATCAGCACCTCGGCATGCGCGGGCACGAACTGCGGCGGCAGTGCGAGGAGCCGCTCGCCGAGCGGCGCGATCTCGCGGTAAAGGGCGAGGATCGGCAGCGCCGCGGCGGCGACCTCGCTCGCCGGATGCCAGAGCGTGAGGCCGGCCAGGCCCGCCTCGATCCTGTCGCGCTGCAGTCGCTCGGGCGTCGTCATCGCGGTTGCCTTCGGGCCGGCGGCAGCGCCGGCTCTTCGTGCGTCAAGCAGTGAAGCGTGCCGAGGCCGAGCACGAGATCGACCGCGTGAATTCCGACGACCGGCCGATCGGTGAAGAGCTCGCCGAGCACGCCGAGCGCCGTCGTGTCGCGCACATCGTTGAATGTCGGAACCAGCACCGCCGCATTGGCGATGTAGAAGTTGGCGTAGCTCGCGGGGAGGCGCTGCCCCTCGAAGTAGAGCGGCGAGGGCATGGGGATCCTGACGATCTCGAGACGCTGCCCGCGTTCCAGGCGGGCGCTCTCCAGGCGCTCGCGATTCTCCTCGAGCGCGCGGTGGTTCCGGTCACGCGGGTTCTTCTCCTCGGCGAGGACGACGGTGCGCGGGCCGACGAAGCGGCAGACGTCGTCGACGTGGCCGTGCGTGTCGTCGCCCGCGATGCCGCGTCCGAGCCAGATCGTGCTGCGCGCGCCGAGCCAGTCGGCGAAGACCTCCTCCATGTCGCGGCGCGTGTAACCGGGGTTGCGCACCTGGACCCTGCGGTGAAGGAGGCACTCCTCGGTCGCGAGGACCGAGCCGCGGCCGTTGACGTCGATGGCGCCGCCTTCCAGCACCACCCTGCGCCCGTCGCGAACGGCGTCGGCGATCGGCTCACCGCGCCGGGCGGCGACCGCGGCCGGGACCTCGGCGTCCTTCTTGAAGTCGCGGTACTTCGCCCATGCGTTGAAACCGAAGCGCACGATCATCCGCGCGCGTGTCGGCCCGCGCCGGACGAGGAAGATCGGGCCCATGTCGCGGCACCACCCGCGATCGGTGGGGCACACGAAGAACTCGACTCGCCTGCAATCGGCGTGCGCCGCGCGCAGGACGCGGAGCGCCTCGGCGCGGGCGCGCGGCGAGGGCGCGATGATGCGCACAGTCTCGCCCGGCGCGATGGCGCGGACGATCTCGGCGTACACCCACGGAATCGGCGCGAACTTCCCCGGCCAGTCGCTCCGCTTGTGCGGCCACGCAAGCCACGTCGCCGCGTGCGGCTCCCATTCGGCGGGGTGAACGAATCCGCCGGCGCCGGGCGTGCCTGGCCGCGGCGTTGTCGCTGCGCGCGCGGTGCTACGCATCGCGGTAGCGTTTCAGAATGTCGCCGTAGGCATCGATCCTGCGGTCTCGCAGGAACGGCCAGTTGCGGCGGACTTCCTCGATGCGGCGCCGGTCGACCTCGGCATAGACGATCTCATCTTTGTCGGGCGATGCTTCGGCCAGGAGCGCGCCCTGCGGGTCGCAGGCGAACGAACCGCCCCAGAACTCGATCCCGGCGTCGCCGGGCTGCGCGCGCTCCAGACCGACGCGGTTGACCGCGGCGACGTAGACGCCGTTGGCGACCGCATGGCCGCGCTGCACCGTCCGCCACGCATCGAACTGCCGCGCCCCCTCGCTCGCCTTCTCGGCCGGGTGCCAGCCGATGGCGGTCGGGTAGAAGATCACCTCGGCGCCGGCGAGCGCCGCCATGCGCGCCGCCTCGGGATACCACTGGTCCCAGCAGATGAGCGTTCCCACACACCCGTGGCGGGTCTTCCAGGCATTGAAGCCCAGGTCGCCGGGCGTGAAGTAGTACTTTTCGTAGTACGACGGGTCGTCGGGGATGTGCATCTTGCGGTAGCGGCCCGCGATCGACCCGTCGGCGTCGATGACGACCAGGCTGTTGTGGTAGAGGCCGGGCCCGCGCTTCTCGAAGAGCGGCACGATGATGACGGCGCCGGTCTCGCGCCCGAGCGCGCCCATGGCGTCGGTCGTCGGCCCCGGAATCGGCTCGGCGAGGTCGAAGCAGCGCGCGTCCTCGCGCTGGCAGAAGTACGGCGAGAGGAAGAGCTCGGGCAGGCACACGACGCGGGCCCCGCCGCGCGCCGCCTCGCGCACGCGCGCGGTCGCGCGCTCGAGGTTCCTCGCCGGCTCCGGCGAGCACGCCATCTGAACGAGCGCGATCTTGTACGCGTGGTCCGTGTCCATGGTATCCACGGTGTCCATGGTATCCATGGAGAGGATTTTATCATAGGGCCGCGGAGCGTTGAAGCCGAGGCAGGCCCGCTGCGTTGCGCCATTCGATTCGGGTTGCTACACTGCCGGTACGAACCCTGAGGGAGACGCGCGCCCATGAGACTGCGATCTGCCGCCGTGTCCGCGCTGCGTCCGCATACGATCGCGATCGCCGCGCTCGCGGCGTGCGCCTGCGCGATGGCCGGCGAGACAGTGATGCTCGCGGGCCCCGAGTCGTACGCGGGCGAGAGCTACCGTTGGGCGGCGAGGGAACCGATCGAGGCCGCGCTCTCGCTCGCGCCGGGCGTCCCGCACACGCTCTACCTGCGCTGGGGCGCGAAGGGCGACGTGCGTGCGGGCACGGTGCGCGTCAACGGCCATGGGGCGACGATACGACACGGCGGCTACGACGGTTTTGACGAGGTCGCGCTCGACGTTCCCGGCGAGTGGGTGGCCGCCGCGCGGACCGTGGTGCGCATCGAGCGCCTCGCGGGCGGCGCGGGCCTCGCGCCGTTCGTGTCGGCCGTGCGGGCGGCGCGTCTCGAGGCGCGAACGGATCCGGCGCCGGGCGCCGTTGCCATCGAGGTGCAGGGCGAAGACCTCGAAGGACCATGGGCGATCCAGACCAACATCGCCGGCTATCGAGGCCCCGGGTTCAGGGTCTCGAATGCGAGCGGCATCGCCGCGACGATTCTCAAGGCCGAGGTGACGCTTTCGCGCGAGGGGCGCTACGCCGTCTGGGCGCGCGGGTACGAGGGCGATGGCGCCGACAGGAGCTTCGCCGTCGAGCTCGGCGGCGCGAGCTTCGCGCCCACGCATCGCGGCCGCAGTGCGGGGAGGTTCTCGTGGCGGCGCGCGGGGCTCGCGACGCTCGGCGCCGGCGC
>JBFZCA010000170.1:0-7263 GCA_041308205.1 Planctomycetota bacterium
GCCTCGGCGATTGAATCGTCCACCTCGCGCCCCTCGTACGCCGAATCGAACGACCAGCTCACGGCAAGCTCGTACATCTCCTGCGCGAGCTTCAGCTCGAGCTCCTTCTCCACGTGGAAGACGAGCTCGCTGCCCTGCCCGAGCAGCGTCCCCGCGCCCGGGAACGCCACGACCACGCGGTTCTTGCGGGCGGCCGAGCCCTGGAACGTGACGTTGCCGATGACGATCTCCCCGACGCTCATGCCCGAGAGCTCGCCGGACGAGGCAACGCGCCGTCCGCCGGGCCCGTAGACGGTGAAGCGCTTGCCGCCGTCCAGCGGATCCTCGGGCAGCGTGAAGACGATCGCCACGCGCACCTTCTCGATGCCCGCGCTCTTGGGAAAGCGCCACGCGACCGTCCCGCCCTCCTCCGTGAGCGTGCTCCGGGTCTGCACCGTCACCCACGCGCCGGTCTCCGGCACGAACACGCTGCGCGCGATCACCCCGGCCGGCGCGCCCTCGGCCTCCGCCCGCACGCTTCCGAACCCCAGGCGCTGGCCGGGAAGCTCCTTGAAGCCGCGCACGCCGCCCCCGAAGTGAAGCCGCATCGCGCCGAGCACGCGCTCCTTGCCGAGGTGCACATCGAACGCGCCCGTGCGGTCCATCCGCAACGCGAACTCCCCGGCGGCCGCGCGCAGGCCCGCATCCTCGAGCGTCTCGTTCCTGCCGAGCTCGACGCGGTCGAAGGTCGCCGCGCCGCCGAAGCCGAGCAGCAGCACGCGCGCCCGCTCGCAGCGCGGCGGGCACACGAACGTGTCGGCGGCCGCCAGGCGCGCGCCGCTCTCGCACAGGTCGCCGTAGGAGACCTCGACGACGTCCTCCCCCTCGAGCCACGCCACCCCCAGGCCGCTCGCGCCGCCGCCCTCGTGCGTGCACACGCCCTGCAGCGTGTACGCGGTCGACGGCACCACGGTGCAGGCCTCCGCGCACTCCACGATGGCGGCCGCGCCCGGCCGCTCCTCGGCCGCGCGCACCTTCGCGGCGAAACGGCCGGGCGGCAGGCCTCCCGGCACGCGCTCGAGCACGGTTCCCGGCAGCGCCTTCCAGCCGAGCGGCGACTGCACGCCTTCCTCGAAGGAGAAGTGCGGCCCGATGAGGTTCTCGACCGCCGCGACCTCGACCGCGCCGCCGACGAAGAAGTACTGCGCGGCGCCGTAGCCCCCGAAGAACACGGCCGCAAGCGCAACGAGTATCACGACCGTCAAGACGGCGCGGTTGCCCGGGACGGCCGCGGCGGCCGCCGCCGGCTCGCTCTCGCGCGGCGGGGGCGGCGGCTCGGGCAGCCCGGGCAGCAGAAAGCGCAGCTTCACCCCGCCGAAGCCGACGACCGCGCCGTGCGCGAGCGGCGCCCGTGCGATCCGGTCGTTGCCCACGGTCGTGCCGTTCGTGCTCTTCAGGTCCTCGAGCCACCAGGTCCGGTCTTCCCTGACGATCACCGCGTGGTGCGAGGACACGCGCGAGTCGGGGAGCACGACATCGTTGTCGGAGGATCGGCCGACCGTCGCGCGCTCCTTCGCGAGCGGGATCGACTCGCCGCGCGCGCCCCCCTCGAGGTGCACGAGAAACGGCGGCGTCGCGACCGTCGTGCCGGCCGCGGCCTCGCCACCCGCGTCCCCCTCGCCCCCCTCGTCGCCCTCGTCGGCCGCGTCGGCCGCGTCGGCCGCGTCGGCCGCATCCCCCGCGTCGCCCGCCGCCGCATCCTCCGCGAACGGCTCGTCGAACTTGATGACCGTGTCGCCGATCTCGATCGTGTCCCCCCGCGCCAGCGCCGCGCGCGTGACGGGCTGCCCGTTGAGCTGCGTGCCGTTGCGGCTCTCGAGATCCTCGAGATAGTACGCATCGCCCTCGCGCACGATGCGCGCGTGGCGCCGGCTGAGGCGCGCATCGAGGAGCGCAAGCTCGTTCTCCTTCGCGCGGCCGATCGTGGTCGTCTCGCCGAGCTCGCACGCACCGGGCGCGACCGGCGGACGGCCGCGCCAGTAGATCTTCGCCATGACGTTCTCCTCCCGCGCCGCGCACGTCACCGCGAACGGCGGATGCGATACTTCTCGATCTTGCTGTCGAGGGTCGGACGCGAAATTCCCAGGAGCGTGGCCGTCGTCGTCTTCTTCCAGCCCTGCTCCTGGAGGGTGGCGCTGATCACCTCCTCCTCGATCTCCTCGATCGCGAGCTTCACGATGTCCCTGAGCGGCCGCCCGGCCTGGCGGCCCGGCGCCGCCCCCGCCTTCCTGATGTTGTCGCCGACCAGGTCGGCGGCGATCTCCTCCGTGCCGAGGGCCGAGAGGCGCTCGAGCTCGTTGTGCAGCTCCCGCACGTTGCCCGGCCACTCGTAGCACTGCAGGAGCCGCAGCGTCTCGGGCGCGAGCGCCTTGACGGGCTGCCCCGTGCGCTCGGCGATCTTGCCCAGGAAGTGCGCGATGAGCAGCGGGATGTCCTCGGGCCGCTCCCTGAGCGGCGGCAGCATGATCGTGATGACGTTCAGGCGGTAGTACAGGTCCTCGCGGAACCGCCCCACGCGCACCAGCTCGCGGATGTTCTGGTTCGTCGCCGAGATGATGCGGACATCGACCTTGACCGTCTTGTTGCAGCCCACGCGCCTGAGCTCGCCCCCCTGGAGCACGCGCAGGAACTTGCTCTGGAGCGCGAGCGGCATGTCGCCGATCTCGTCGAGGAACAGCGTGCCGTTGTGCGCCAGCTCGAAGAGCCCCGGCTTGGCGCGCGTCGCGCCGGTGAACGCGCCGCGCTCGTACCCGAAGAACTCGCTCTCGAGCAGGTTCGCCGGAATAGCCGCGCAGTTCTCCGAGATGAAGCGCTCCTTGGCGCGCGGGCTGGCGAAATGGACGGCGCGCGCGACCAGCTCCTTGCCCGTGCCGCTCTCGCCCTCGACGAGCACCGGCACGCTCGACTCGGCGACCTTGTCGACCATCTCCAGGACCTTGTACATGCGAGGGCTGGCCGTGACGATCTCGTCGTACGAGTGCACGAACGCGGGCCGCGCCGCGCCGGTCGCGATCCGGACGGCCTCGTCCAGCGTCTCGGCCTTGCACATGATCTGCGCCTTGAGCTCGGTCGTGACCTTCTCGAGCTTCGTCTTGGCCTCCTCGAGCTCCCGTTCGCGGCGCCTGTTCTCCTCGAAGAGCCGCGCGTTGAGGATCGCGACCGCGCCCTGCGCCGCGAGAATCTCGCACAGGCGCAGGTGGTGCTCGCCGAGGTCGCCCTGCTCGTGGTGGTTGTCGACGTACACCATGCCGATCGTCTCCTCGCCGACGAGGAGCGGCAGGCACAGGAACGACCGCGGCGCGAGGACCGCCAGATCGCCGAGCGGCAGGAAGCGCTCGTCGTGGTCCGCGTCGGTGCAGATCAGCGCGTGCCCCGTCTCGACCAGGAGCGGCACGAGCATGCGGGCGACCAGATCGGCCTCGCGGCCGGCGTGCTCGCTCTCCAGCTTGCGGAAGGCGCGCAGGACGAAGGCGCCGGTCGCGTCATCCTTCAGCAGCACCAGCCCGTGCTCGCACGTCGTGATGTCGAGGATGCACTCCAGAATGCTCCCGAGCACGTCCTTCAGGATGCGCTTGGTGTTGAGCAGCCTGACGATCTCCAGAATCCGCAGGAAGAGCTCGCGCTCGCGCTTCAGGGCCTCGATCTGCCCCTCCTGGGGAAGCCCGGCGAGCGGGTCGAGGAAGTAGGCCGTGTCGAGGCGCAGCGTGGGCAGCCCGCTCGGGACGTTCTCCTCGTGGAAGAAGAGGCGCGTGCGGCCGATCTCGATGAGATCGCCCGGCGCCAGCTCCTTCTGCATGACGATGATCCCGTTGACGAGCGTCCCGTTGCGGCTCTCCAGGTCGACGATCTCCCACCTCGCCCCCTGTCTGACAATCTGGCAGTGCCGGCGCGAGCTGCTCAGGTCGCCGAGCTCGATGTCGTTCTCCGCCGAGCGCCCGATCGTGGTCACATCCCTCGAGATCTGGAAACGACGCTCACCCTCCCCGTCCTTTATTATGAGCTGCGGAGGCTTCCGGTCGTTGACATGCATGACTGATCCTCCGGAGTGCGTCGTGGCGCTGCCAACCGGGATTCACATGCCGCCCTGGTACCCTGTTCCGCAATCACGGCGGCATTCAAGCCCCGCTCGATGCGTCACCGCGATTGCGGAACCGGGCGCTTGGCCGCGTCGTGCGGCATCCGGCGTCTGTAAATCGTTGTAGCACAATACCTTGAGATATCTTTGTAAATCTATTTTAACACCACCGCCATGCCCTGTCAAGCTTCAGGAGGGCGCTTCCGACGGCGCGGATTGCGGCCGCGCGCACGAATTCGGCCTGGAGGGCCGGTCTCTTTTGGGGTACTTTGGTGGCCATGGCACACCGCAGGCGCCGGCGTCCCGCGCGCGACGCGAGCATGCAGCTTGCGCTCGAGATCTACGAACGCGTCGAGAGACTCCACGGCGAGCTTCTCAGGCGCAGGACCGATGCGTCCGCCCCCGCGGACATCGATCTGCGCCTGCAGGCGACCGTGCACTCGCCCGAGCGCGATGCGGCCGCCGCGACGTTCGCCGGGCTGCTCCTCGAGCGCATGGAAGAGGACATCGCGCAGCGCTTCGCGTCCCTGAGCCCGCTGGTCCCCGGCCATGTCTACTGCTTCTGGTGCGAGTCGGCGCGCTGCGCGCACGCGCCGCCTCCCCACTCGCGCGCGGTCTTCGCCGGCTACGAGCCGAACGGACTGCCGCGCTGGGAGGAGTTCGCATCGTTCTGCCTGGCGGTCAAGGCCCCGCGCGTCCACGAGCTTCACGAGGAGCCGCCGCGCCCCTTCACGCTCTTCATGCACGGCGGCCTCCTCACGAAGAAGCAGCTCGCCGAGTTCGGCGCGACCTCGACGACCTTCAGGATCCTGTGCCAGGCGGTCGTCGGCTACTTCCTCCTCGGCGGGGAAGACAGCACCCGAAAGACGGCCGTCACCATTCAGGTCGTCGAATCGCGCGCGGGGCGCCGCACGGCGGCCCTGGAGCTCAACATCGTCGGCAAGACCCCGGCGGGCGGGCACCTCGTCGATGCGGTCGTCCACATGCCCGACCAGCGCCTCGCCGAGCTCTTTCAGAAGGCGCGGGCCCGCATCAGGGATCTGGGCATCAGGCGGCCGGGCCCGGAGCGCGACCGCGAGATCGTCGGCTGCATCCGCCACGCCGCCGCGGGCATCGAGAAGATCTACCGGCAGGAGTCGCGCCGGACGAAGCACGCCCGGCTGCGGCACCGGGATCCGTCGCGTCCGGCCGCGAACGCCCTGAGCGACACGGCGCGCGCCAGGGACGAGGACTTCTTCAACGACCGCAGGAGCGCCACCTGCATCGTGCTCGGGCCGCGCGGCCGCACGCACGTCTTCAATGCCGACGGCAAGCACGTGACGAGCCTGGTCGCGGGCGGCGAGGACATCGCGCGCCGGCTGCACACGACCCAGTGGGTGCCCATGCCGGACGAGCAGCGCGAGGCGCTGAAGGCGAGGATCCTCGGGGCCGAGGAGGAGTGACCGACCCCCCCGGCGGGCTTCGGCAATTCGCGCGGCTGCCCCCCACGCCCGGGGAGGACGGAAGGACGATGCCACCACGACACGAAGACACCAAGGATCAGCGGTGAACCACCGCACGCTCGGGATGCGCCCGAGACCCTTCGTGCCTTCGTGTCTTCGTGGCTACGTCCGTCTTGGCGCCCTCAGCTTCCTCTGCGGTGTCTTCGCGACTTCCCGTCCTCGCGGCTGTTGCGCGCCCTACTCCGCGCCGCACGCCGCGAGCAGCGGCTCGATCAGCGCCGCCGTCGGCCTCTCTTGCGCGATGTAGTTGAGCGCGAAAACGTAGCTCCCGCCGGGCTCATCCCAGACGCAGAAGCAGCCCTCGAGCCGCTCCCCGTTCTCCCGGAAGGCGTAGTACGCGGCCCTGACGGGCCGGACCCCCTCGGTCAGGAACCGCGTCTTCTCCGCCGCGACGAACTCCTGCTTGCCCTCGCTCATGGTCTTGAGCAGCGAGTCCAGATCGGTGAACGCCTCCGGCTGCTGCTCGGTGGGATTGCGCTCGAAGCGGAGGACCCAGAATTCCGCCGGCGGCGCCGCGCGCACGTAGCGGAACATCGCCGTGCTGTCCTTGAGCCGGCCCACCCTGACATGGAAGCCCTCGACCTCGCACGGCAGGCCCGCGCCGGCGACGGCGTTCTCGAGCAGCGCCTCGTTCGTGCTCGCGCACCCGAGCGCCGCGCCGAGCACGGCGCCGGCCATCACGCGCATGTGTCGCATGTCACTCTCCCTTCTCCGCCTCGAGGCGCCGCTCGATCCGCAGCTCGCGGCCCGTCGCCTCCGCCTCCCTGACCGCGCTGTGCAGGAGCCAGGACTCCTGCACGCCCTCGAAGAGGTCGCGCATGCTCATGTACGCCTCGGGGTCGTTGACCAGCAGCCCCATCGTGCCCGTGCCATCGTCGATCTTCTTGAACACCGCGGCGATCCGCTCCGCCGTTTCCCTGAAGCTCCGGACGGCCGCGCCGAGGTCCTGCGCGAACGCTTCGTCCCGGACCAGCATGCCGGCCGTTCCGCGGCCCTCGCGCGCCTCCTTGACGAGCGCGCCGACCTCGGCCAGCTCGTTCCTCAGCCGCGTCGAGGTCTCGCGCACGTCGTCCGTCGTCTTGACGACCTCCTGCTCGACGTGCGCGAGCGAACCGCCGAGGCTCGCGCGGAACGCGCCGATCTCGTCCTTGAGCGTCGTGTTCAGGGCCATCAGCTCTTTCGTCAGCTCCTCGACGATCCGGTCGATGCGCGCGAACATGTCCCGGTAGAACTCGTCGCTCAGGAGGATCTTGCCCAGCGTCCCCTCCTTCTTCTCCACCTCCGTGACGATGCGCCGCAGCTCCTTGAGCAGGAGCGCCGCCTCGATGGCGGTCGTCTCGACGGTCTCGCCGGCCGAGGACATGACATCGGTGAGGTCGCTCGGCTCCTCCGAGCCGATCATGCCGCCCACGGGGATCCCGGCGCTCAGCGCCGTCCCGGCCTTGATCGTGACGTACTTCTCGCCGAGAAGCCCGCGCGTCTTCACGCGGCACACGGCATCCTCCCTGATCCGGTCGAGGAACTGCCGGCCGATCGCGAGCGTGACCACGATCTCCTTCTTGAGCCTGGCGCGCACCTCCGCCTCGGCGAAGCTCACGTTCTCGACCGTGCCGACCTCCACGCCCCCGATCCACACGGGCGCGCCCC
>JBFZCA010000171.1:0-4931 GCA_041308205.1 Planctomycetota bacterium
GCGCCACGGTGATCGCGAGGGCGCGCGAGACCGTGTAGACCTTGCGGTAATCGAGGTCGCTCGGACCGTCGAAGAGGATGTAGCCCTCGGCCACGACCCCCCCGATCGGGAACTCGCCGTACTCCTTGCCTCGGAAGCTGCGCGCGAGCGTGTACGCGAAGTAGTCGCGGACGACTCCGTCGGGTCCGGCGCGCGAGACCTTCGTGCGCGGCAGCGGGAAGAACACGGGCGTGCTGTCGAAGAAGCTGACGCTGGTCTGCATCCTGTTGATCTTGAAACCGGCGCCGCGCGTGTGGGGGTTGAGGCGGCGCAGGAAGGTGTCGCGGTCCTCGCCGAGCAGCCCCTCGACGCCGTCGCACCAGGGAATCGACAGGTCGGGCCAGACTTCCCTGCCCGTGTTGCGGTCGGTCGGGAAGGGATCGCGGCCGGCATTGGGAGCCTTGAGGCACGCGGCGAAGATCGTGAGCGTGACCGCGAACTCCTGCTCGGGATAGACCGTGCGACCGGGGCCGGCGGTCTCGATGAAGAACAGGGGATCCTTGCCGGCGCCGGCGACGGTCACCGACACGGGTTGCGTGCGGTGCTCGCGGCCGTCGGCGCCTTTCAATGTCAAGGCCGGGATCGTGAGCTTGCCCTCCTCGTGGGGCTGGATCCGCCAGGTGTAGGCCACGGTCCGCGACTGCCGGCCGTTGATGCTGTAGGTCTGGCTCGCGGTGCCCACGGGGCTGATCGCGTACGGTCCCTTCGGAATCGCGGGCGTTTCTGCAAGCTCCCCGCCGCTCACCGTGATCTTGAGCTCGAACACCTGGCCGGCGTAGATGCGCGCGGGCTCGGCCGAAGCCTGCACCTGCAGCGCCGCGTGGAGCGGCGTCGCGGCGGCAATGAGGGCGAGCAGCGCGTAACGCATTCTACCAGTCCTTCTCGGCCTTGCGCCGTCCGTAGGCCTGCTGGAGCATCTTCTCCTTCTCCTGCTTCTTCTGGCGCTCCTTCTCCTGCATCTGCCTGAGCAGGTTCTCGGCCTCCTCGCGCGAGAGGCTCTTCTGCTTCTCCTCGCGCTGCTGCTCCTGCTTCTGCTCGTCTTGGTTCTGCTCGTCCTGCGTCTGCCGGTCTTCGTTCTGTTGATCCTGGTTCTGCCCGTCCTTCTTCTGCTCGTCTTTCCGGTTCTTCTTGAGAAGCTCGAGCGCCTCGCCGAGCTTCTCGGCCGCGCCCTGCTGCGCGGCGGCCGTCGCCGTCACGGCGTCGCGGTCCTCGGGGCCGGCCTCCTGCTTCCCGATGGCCGCACCCTGGAACTCGGCTGCCTGGGCGACGAGGTTCCTGACGTCCTCGAGGAGCTTCTTCTGCTCGGGGGGGAGCGGCGGGCCCTGGGGCGGGTCCTGTCCGGGCTGCGGCGGCGTCGCTCCCTGGGGGGACTCGCCGGAGATCTGCGCCTCCAGGCCGGCGGCGACGCCCTGGGTTTCCGCGAGGATCTGCGTCTGATTCGTCTTCCCGGTCGCGTGCTCCCCGGCGGTCTTCGCGGCGGCGGCGTCGGCCTTCGCGCCGATCGCGGCGACCGCCGCCTCGACGGCGCTCCGAGCCTTGGCGGCATCGGGCTCGGGCGTGGCGAGCGCCCGCTCGGCTTCCTGGAGCGACGAGGCGCCCTCGACGACCGAGGGATCCGAGAGCAGCTCGCGCAGCGCGGCGAGCGCCGCGTCCTTCGCGGCGGCGTCAGGCGTCGTCATGTTGAGCGCCGCGGCGGCGCTCGCATAGCGGTCCTTCGCCGCCGCAAGCGGCGCGCGCTCGTCGATCGCGGCGGCGATCCCGTCGGTGCGGGCCTTCTCGGCCTCCTGGCGCTTCTTGAGCTCTTCGAGCGTCTGCGCGAGATCCTTGCCCTTCTCCTGCTCCTGCTGCTTCGCGAGCTCCTCCTGGCGGCGCTTCACGCGATCGAGATAGTCCTTGAGGACCGCGGTCGCGACGGCGATGTTGTGGGTCGCGTCCGCGTGCGCCGGATCGAGCTTGAGGACATCGCGCCACCTGCGGATCGCCTGCCGGAGAAGCTCGACCGTGCGGTTGACCTTCTCCATGTCGCTCAGATCCTCCAGGCCGGTCCCGGCCTCGCCGAAGTACGTGTGGCCGATGTTGTACTTGATCGCCGCCTCGAAGGCCGGGTCGCGCGTCTGGAGCGCCTTCTGGTAGTGATCGCGCGCCTTGGCGTAGTCCTGCCGTCCCAGGAACGAGTTCCCGAGGTTGAACTGGATGATCGGCGAATCGGGCGCATCGATCTGCGCGTCGAGGTACTTCTTCTCCGCCAGGTCGTACTCCTTCCTGAGAAGGCTCGCGTTGCCCGCGGCGACGAGGTCGCGCGCGTCGGCGAAGAGGACGAGGACGAGCAGCGCGTTCATGCCGTCTTCCTCCGGGTGCGGATGAAGGGCTCGATCAGAAAGAAGGCGAGGGCCAGGGCCAGAAAGATCTGGTAGCGGTCGACGTAGTGCTCCTCGCGCTTCTCGGCGAGCTCGCGCTCGGGCACCGCCGTTGCGATCTTCTTGGCGTAGTACTCCTCGATGTCGAAGGCCGAGGTCCCGACCGGGAAGAAGCTCCCGCCCGTCGCGGTCGCGATCCTGGCGAGCATCGAGCCGTCCATGCGGGTCTGGACGACCTTGCCGGCCTCATCGGTGACGAAGGCCGCCTTGCCGGATTCATCCTTGATCGGGATGGGGGAGGGCGCCTCGGCTCCAAGGCCCACCGTGAAGATGCGGATACCTCTCTCGGCGGCCTTCTCGGCGGCCTTCTCGGGGAAGGTGTCGTGGTCCTCGCCGTCCGTGATGAGGATGATCGCCTTGTAGTTCCTCACCTCGTCCTGGAACGCCTCGACCGCCTTCCTGATCGCATCGCCTATGGCCGTACCGCCGAGGGCGACGGTGCCGGCGCCCACATCGGCAAGCAGCGTGCGGAAGAAACCGTAGTCGAAGGTGAGCGGGCAGAGGGTCTGCGCGGCGCCGGCGAAGGCGATGAGCCCGATCCGGTCGCCGCGCAGCGCGTTGAGAAGATCGAGGATGTCGGTCTTGGCGCGCTCGAGGCGGCTGGGGACGACGTCCTCGGCGAGCATCGACCGCGAGACATCGAGAAGCACCATGATGTCGATGCCGCGCTCGGCCAGGTCGATCTCCTGCCGGCCCCACTGGGGCCGCATGAGGCAGATGACGAGGAGCGCGGTGCCGCAGAGAACCATGCCCGCGCGCGCGTACTGCCTGCCCGGGCTCGCGGTCGGAACCAGATGCGACAGGAGCTCGCTCGCCGCGAAGACTCTGAGGGCGCGGCGCTTGCGCCAGAACGAGAAGATGAAGAGGAGCGCGAGCGCCGGCAGCAGCCAGAATGCGTGGGCCCACGCGAGGTCGCCGAATCGCAGGCCGCTCATGGGATCCTCCGGAGATACGTGTGGGCGAGCGCCTGCTCCAGGACGAGGAGCCCGAGCGCCGCCAGGAGATAGCCGATGAAGAGCTCCCTGTAGCGCATGAAGACCCGGCTCTGGATGTCGGTCTTCTCCATGCGGTCGATCTTGGCGTAGATCCTCTCGAGCGCCGCGGTGTCCCCGGCGTGGAAGTACGCGCCTCCCGTCGTCTCGGCGATGTCCTCGAGCGTGCGGGAGTCGAACTCGACCCGCATGCGGCGGAGCATGCGCTGGCCGGTCACGGGATTCTCGACCTGGACCGGCGCGTAGCCGGTCGCGCCGATGCCGATCGTGTAGACCTTGACGCCGAACTCCTTGGCGGCCCGCGCGGCCTCCTCGGGCATGACGTCGCCGGCGTTGTGAACGCCGTCCGAGAGCAGGATGACGATCTTGGACTTGGCGATGCTGTCCCTGAGCCGCGCGACCGAGAGCGCGAGGCCGTCGCCGATGGACGTGAGCAGCTCCTCGGCGTTGAGCGGGCGGCCTTCGTCATCGACGATCTGGCTCGGGATCCTGATCTGGCCGAGCATGTCGCCGAGCGCCGCGTGGTCGAGCGTCAGGGGCGCCCGGCTGATGGCGAAGCCGCCGAAGGCGACGATGCCTATTTCATCGTAGGGGCGGCCGGGAAGCGCGGCGCTCGCGCGCGGGTCGTCGCCGAGGACGAACTTGCGGAAGACGTCCTTGACCGCATCGAGGCGCGTGACGTCCCTGCCGTCCAGCGAGAAGTCCATGGCCTGCATGCTGCCCGAGATGTCGAGCGCCATCACGATGGCGACGCCGCGCGAGAAGTCCTGCTGGATCTCGGTGCCGCGCTGCGGCCGCGCGAGCGCGACGATGAGGAGCGCGAGCGCCGCGAGGCGCAGGACGGGCAGCACCGGGAGCAGCATCAGCCGGATGCTCCCGCCCGAGCGCTTCACGTGGCGAAGGCTCGGGAACCTGAGCGACCCGAACTGCCGCCGCCTGAGGAAGAAGAACGCCACGAGCGGCAGGGCGAGCGCGAGGAGCAGCCACCAGGGATCACGCAGGTGCATGGCCGCCTCCCTGCGCCGGCGCCGGGACGGTCTCGTTGATGAACCGCCGGGCCGCGTTGAAGCTGTTCTCGACGTCCTTGACGCCGGGCATGTACGCGGCGTACTTGACCATGTCCGCGTAGCCGAGGAAGTCCTTGAGGAGCTGCTGGTGCGCGGGCGAGAGCAGCCCGGAGCCGGCGGCGCTCGGCAGGAACTCCTCGGTCGTCTGCTCGGGCGCGTGGAGCGCGAACCGCCGCTCGATGTAGGCGCGCACGACGAATGTCAGGCGGAAGAAGAACTCCTTGATCCTGCCCTTGGCGATGAGCTCCTCGTCCAGCAGCGCCCTGAGCTCCCTGAAGGCGCGTTCGTGGGGCGGGATCGGCGGCGCCGTCAGGACGCGCCTGAGCCGCGCCCTGAGGAAGAAGAAGAGCGCGAGGCCGATCGCCGCGGCAGCGGCGGCGCCTCCTGCGGCGTAGTACGCGATCGTGCTCGGCGGG
>JBFZCA010000172.1:0-3486 GCA_041308205.1 Planctomycetota bacterium
CGGGAATCATGATGGGGCTGTTGATGCAGGTCTGGGGCGCGTCGGAGACATAGCCCGCCGCGTTCGAGACGACCAGCCCCTGCAACCCGAGCCCGGCGCCGAGGCCGCCGACGACCGCGACCGCGGGCCGCCACGCCCGCGGCGGGGCGAGCAATACGAGAATGCGTGCAGCGAGCGTCGCCATGGCGCGAGCCATGGTAGCGGAGACGCCGCTTGCCGACAAGCGCGAAGGCGCTCACGCGGCAGTTCTCAGATCTCGTCGGCCGTCCACGCGAACACCGGGACGCCGGCCAGGCTGTGCACGATCGCGGCCGTGCCGTAGACCGCTTGCTCGATCTTCTCGACCTCGACGAACTCGTTCGGCGCGTGGATCACGTCCTCGTTGCCGGGGCCGTAGCCCAGCGTCGGGATGCGATACTCGTTGACGAGCACGCCGCCCGCCGTGCCCATGCCGAGCCGGCCGAGCCGCCACTTGCCGGGACGGCACGGGAGGCCCGCCGCGGCGAGCGCGCCGCGCGCCCTCTCGACCAGCGGATCGAAGGGGTCCGTGCTCCACGCGTGCGTGACGCGCTTGACGATCGTCGTCCGGCCGGTGTAGAGGCGCTGGCTCTCCTCCTTCACCACGACCTGAACCTGAACCTCCTCGGCGCCCGCAACCTGCGCGGCGCGCGCGGCATGGTGCTTCACCTGGGCGAGGACGTCGCCCGCATCCTCGCTCGACAGCATGCGCCGGTTGAGCGCGATCGTCGCGCGGCCCCTGCCCTGCTCCGCGCTGAACACCGGCGGCTCGGCGTGCGCGGCCTGCGGCGCCTCGGGCCTCTCTGCACAGCGGTTGAAGGCATCCAGGTCCTTGAAGATGCCCCACGCCGCGTTCTGGACGTGCGCACGGTCATCGCCCTCGACCACGATCTCGAACTCCGCCCAGCCATCGTGCCCGTAGTAAAGGTCGAGCCCCGTGGGTTCGCCGAGCACGGCATACGACGGCGCAAGCTCGAGCTTCGGGAGCGAGTAGCCCAGCAGGTGACGGATGCCGACGCTGCCGCCGTCCTCCTCCGCCACGGTGCCCGCGACGACGAGCGACCCCCGCATCGGCAGCACGCAGCGCTTGAGCAGCGCCGCGGCGTAGACCAGCGCCGCGAGGCCGCCCTTGCAGTCGCCGGCGCCCAGGCCGTACAGGCGTCCGCCCTCGATGCGCCCGCTCGTCACGGGCGTCGTCCACGCCTGCTCGTCGCCCGGCTGCGCGGTGTCCATGTGGCAGTTGAGGAGCACCACCGGGTCGGCCTCGCGGCCCTGGACCACGCCGATGACGTTGCCGAAGGCATCGCGCGTCACGTGATCGAGCCCTGCGGTGCGCATCTCGCGCTCGACGAGCGCCGCCACATCGGCTTCCTGGTAGCTGAGGCTCCGCGCCCGGACGAGCCGCTGCGCGAAGGCGACGGCATTGGCCTTGAGCCCCTCGGTCCTGGAACGCAACACTTCGTACAGGTCGTGCATGCTTCACCGTTCTTTCCTGCGTCCGGGACGCGGCCGCCGGCACGCGCCGGGCGCCGCCTCCCGCGTTCGGATGCATTGCAAACCGCGTGCCGGAGGTTCCGCCTGCCGTTTCCCGGCGCGCCGCGCCGGTTGCAGGCCCCGCGGGCGCTTGACGGCCGGCCGCCAGTGTTTCATAATGAAATGATGTTGTTTCACTATGAAATGCCTGCGCGCGTGCACGCTTTGTGCATCCGCGCCCGAGGAGACCGCGGCGCATGAAGGCCCACGACCTCACGCTCGACGAGACCGTTGAATTCGGCGACGGGGCGATCAACCTCCACGGCCGGCGCCTCGTCCTGCAATCGGCCAACGCCATGGCGCAGACGCGCAAGGATCTCATCGCCATGGTCGGCATGCAGCAGGCCCGCCGGATTCTGACGCGCTTCGGGTACTTCTGGGGCAACGCGGACGGCGCGGCCATGAAGCGCATCTTCACGTGGGACTCGCTCGGGGAATGGCTGCTCGCCGGGCCGCGCATGCTCGAGCTCCAGGGCCTGACGCGGACGCAGGTCAAGGCGCTCGAGGCCGATGCCGGCGCGGGGCGCTTCCGCATGCAGGTCGTCTGGCGCCACTCGGGCGAGGCCGAGCAGCACGCGATCGAGTTCGGCATCGCCGCGCAGCCCATCTGCTGGATGCTCGTCGGGTACATGAGCGGCTACGCGTCGTTCTGCATGGGGCGCAACATCTACTTCATCGAGGAGCGCTGCGCGGGCAAGGGCGACCGCGTGTGCACGGCCGAGGGACGGGACGAGGCGGCGTGGGACGACGTGCTTCGGCCGCACCTCCACTACTTCGAGGCCGAGGACATCCAGGGCAAGGTCAAGGCCCTGACCGTGGAGCTCAGGCGGAAGACCCGCGAGCTCGCGGCCCAGCGCCGCAAGCTGACGCAGCTCGAGGGCGCGACCGTGCCGGAGTTCGTCGAGGTCAGGAGCGAGCGCTTCGCGCGCGTGCTCGATGTCGCGGTCAGGGCGGCGCGCTTCGATTCGTCGGTCGTCATCACCGGCGAGACCGGCGTCGGCAAGGAGGTGCTCGCCCGCCACATGCATCGCATCTCGCCGCGCGCGGCCGGCCCGTTCGTCGCCGTCAACTGCGGGGCGCTTCCCGAGACGCTGCTGGAGAGCGAGCTTTTCGGCCACAAGGCGGGCGCGTTCACGGGCGCGGTCCGCGACCGCACCGGGCTCTTCGAGGAGGCGCAGAAGGGGACGGTGTTCCTCGACGAGATCGGCGAGATCTCGCCGGCCATGCAGCGCAAGCTCCTGCGCGTCATCCAGGAGCGCGAGATCATGCGCCTCGGCGAGTCGCGCACGAGGCCGGTCGACGTGCGCATCATCGCGGCGACCAACATCGATCTCGTCCAGGCCGTGAAGCAGGGCACGTTCAGGGAGGATCTGTACTACCGCCTGGGCGTCATCGAGATCCGCGTGCCGCCCCTCAGGGAGCGCCCCGAGGACATCCTGCCGCTCGCGCGCTACTTCGTGCGCACGCTCGCCGCGCGGCCCGGCATGCACAACCTGCGCATGGACGCCACCTGCGTCGACTACCTGCACGGCTACCGCTGGCCCGGCAACATACGGGAGCTTCAGAACGTGATCGAGCGCGCGGCGGTCCTGTGCAAGGACCGCGTGATCCGGCCCGAGGACCTCGCGAGCCACATCGTGCACGCGCCGCCCGGCGCCGTGCGCGGCGAGGGCGCCACGCTCAAGGAGCTGGAAGAGGACCACATTCGCGCCGCGCTCGAGCGCACGGGCGGCAACCGCTCGAAGGCGGCAAAGCTGCTGGGCATCGGCACGGCGACGCTCTGGCGCAAGCTCAGGCGCATGGGGCTCGCGGAGAAGTAGGCCCGGTCGCCCGGGACGGGTGATTCGGCTGTGGGCCCCCGTGCCGGCCACGCGCATCAAGAACGAGGAGGGCACCTGGATCTGGGCAGGCGAGCTCGAGCCCGGGGAGAAGGCG
>JBFZCA010000173.1:0-13008 GCA_041308205.1 Planctomycetota bacterium
CGCGGCGCCTCCCCACGCTCATGCACGACCCCGTGTATCGCCTGGCCGTCGCCTGGCAGAACGTCGCCTACAACCAGCCGGCGCAGGCGGGCTTCTTCATGGCGGCAGGCGGCGAGGCGGAGAGACGTTCGAGCCCTGCCGGTGAGCGCGGGGCTCCGCCCGCGCGCGCCCGCGTTCAATAGTACGTCGTCGTGGTCGTCACGCTTTGATAGAAGTCGGTGATGCCGCGAACGAGTTCCTTGTGAATCACCTTCTCGCCGCGGTCGAAGTACGTCGCGAACAGCATCTCGCCCACGCCCTCGAGATAGATGTACTCGATCTTGTATATGTCCTTGACAATGCCGATCCTCGCCTCGCCGGGCGAGCCGTCCGCCTTGAGAAACTCGCGCCACCCCAGCTTCAATCTCTCGGAGGGGCCGGCGCGCGGCAGGTAGTAGACCGTCTCCTTGCAGTAGCCCTCGGTGATCGTCACCGGCGCGCCGTCGAGGCCGTAGTGCGTCACGACCTCGCGCGGCGCCGCGTCGTCCTCGAGCATGTACTCGTGCGCGATGCGCGCGGCGCCGTTCTGATGCACGGCGGGCTGCTCGCCCTCGTCGACGAAGCGCGTCTCGGTGAGCCGGTCGGCCGCATCGAAGGCGTTGAGGCCGATGACGGTGTTCGGGAGGAGGCGCTCATTCCCCCCGCGCTGCTCGAAACGAAGCATGCGGTCCTCGAAGTCGAGGTATTCCCAGCGATAGGAAACGTTCTCGACCTGCTCGTAGATGTAGATCGTGCCTATGCGCTCCCCGTTCTTGACCCACGGCCTGGTCTGAACGCCCGAGCAGGAGACGAGGCCGAACAGGGCGGCGCCGAACAGCAACCGCGCCGCATGGAACCTGGTGAATCGTCCGTCCATCGAAGCACCTCCCCCCGCGTCACTGCGCCGGCGCCGGGAACCGGACGACGTCGCCCTCGAGGCGCACCGACACGCTCTGCGGCACGATGAGGAGGAGCGCCGTCACGTACCACCAGAAATCGAGCCTGCCGCGCATCTTCAGGTTGCAGATGGCGTTTCCTTGATGGGTCTCGATCAGCTCGTTGAGCGGCGCCGAGATGTCCTCGTCGCGGCCGCCGAGCTGCCACAGCCCGAAGAACATCGACCACTTGGCGAAACCGTGCGTGAAGTGGTGCACCTTCTCGGACTCCTCCACCGTGCGCATCGCGCCGTCCGCATCGAAGATCGAGCGCGTGAAGCTCACCGGGTACCTGAGGTTGTCCGCGCGCACGTTCACCTTGGAGCCGCTGCATCCGGCGAGGACGAGCAGCGCCGCGGCGGCCGCGACCCAACGAGCGTTACTTCGCATTGTCGCCTCCCTCCGCCGCGGGTGCGGCGGCGCCGGTCTCCGCCGGGAGCAGTTCGATGACGTTGCCTTGCGCATCGATCTTTATCCACGACATGAGCGCGAGCAGCATGTTGATGCCGTACCCCTCCATCCGCACGTTCAGGCCCGTGATGGCCCGGTCCTTGTACCCCACGATGTTCCAGAACGCGCTCGACTGGATCGTGTAGCGCTCCGAGCGCTCCGACGTATCCGTGTAGCTGCTGCCCGGTTGCGGATTGTACTTCACCTCGCTCGCCGCCATGACCTCGCGGCTCGCCGTGCCGTAGTACGTGTGCAACACTTTGCGCCGCGCGGGATCCGAGCCGCCGCGCACGGGGTCGGCGTTGAGCATCACGGGTTCCTTGACGATGCCGAAATCGACCCTTTGCGTCATGCAGGCGGCGAGCAGCAGGCAGGCGCCCGCCGGACACACGACTCGCGCAATCCGCCCGCGCATTCCATCGCGGTGTCGCATAACTCACCTCCGACCACCCGAGAACCGCGCATCTCCGCTCGTTGTCGTCGTCACGGAATACACATTCTCAAAGTACCATGAATGGGCCGGCGCACGCAAGGGGACGATCGGATGCCGCCCCCCGTGCGCGCCGGCTGCCCGATCCGGCCGGCTGGGTTACAATGGATGGCAACCCGGCTGCATATGGGTCATGAACATGGAGAACGACATGCGCGTTGACAGTACGCTCTTCATCTTCCTTGCGGCGGTCCTTTTGGCGTGCGACCCGGCGGCGACGCCCGCCGCGGCGGACGAGGCCGCTCCCGCGGCGGCGGACGCCATCGCCGCAGAGCTGCGCGCGGATGCGTACGCGCTCTGCGACATCGCGCTTCCCGATGACGAATTGCCCGCGGCGTTCAGCGTGAAAGTGCCGCGCGAGGGCCGGATCGAGACGCTGGCCGTGACGCGGACTTCCGTGCGCGGGCGGCAGTTCCAGGTGCTCGCCCAGGTCGCGGGCGGTTCGTTCGTCGTCCTGCCGCCGCCGCCCTCGCGCACCTACCGCGGCGCGGTCGACGGGGAGCCGGGAAGCGCCGTCGCGGCATCGCTCCTCCCCTGCGGCCTCTCGGCCTGCGTGCTGCCGCGGGGCGGCGGGGGCTGGGCGGTCAGGCCGCTCCGCTTCTTCGACCCCGCGAGCCCGCGCGAGCGCCACATCGTCTACGCGCTCGCCGATGTCGATCTTCCCGCGTGCGGGAACGAGGCGATCGATCTCGCCTTCGTGGCGCCCTCCGCCCCCTCGGCGGCCAAGGAAGACGCCGACAAGGATGGCGGCTGCACGCTCAGCGCCGCCGACATCGCCTTCGACTCGGACTACGAGTACCTGGCGCTCAAGTGCGGCGGCGACACGGATCTGGCCGTCGCCATCATCGAGGACGGCCTCAACATCGCGAACCTGATTTACATCCGCGATGTGCAGATCACGCATCCCCTGAGCGCCGTGGTGCTGCGCACCGATCCCCTGACGGACTTCTACGCCCAGTTCCCGGACGGCTCCGATTTCGGCGCGATGCTCACGGCGTTCCGCGCCGAGTGGAACGCGAACATGACGCACATCGACCGCGATCTCGCCTATCTCGTGACGGGCAAGCCCAACCCGAACTACGGCGGCCTGGCGTGGGTCCGGGTCGTCTGCTCGAACTACGCCTACGGCATGGGAATCGGCGGCCTCGGCTACGAAGGCATCTTCAGGCACGAGGCGGGCCACAACTGGGGCGCGGGGCACAGTTGCGGCGACGAGCGCAGGTTCATCATGTGCGGCAACGCGATCTCGGCGTTCTCGGCCTACTGCATCCGCATCATGCGCGAGTTCCGCGACACGCTCGGCTGCCTCGAGGAGGAAACCTACGAGACCGACGCGGCGCCGCCCTACGTGCGCCTCGACCCCGTCGTCATGACGCGGGGCGACGGCGCGGTCTCGGTCGATGTGCTCGACGGCGACACCGACATCAACTGCGACCGACTGACGCTCGCGGCGTTCGACGCGCGCTCGGCGTACGGCGCGCGGATCCGCGCCGTCGACACGCCGTCGGCCGACGGCCGCGAGGCGCTCCTGTACGCGCCGCGCGCCGACTTCGCCGGCACGGACTGGTTCGGCTACACGGCGAGCGACGGCACGGGGTTCAGCGTCGACGGCGTCTGCACGGTGAAGGTGCTGCCGCGCGGCCTCATCGGCTACTTCCCGCTCGAGGAGACGAGCGGCACGGACACGGACGACGCGAGCGAGTTCGACAACGACGGCGAGCTCCGGGGGACGCTCGACTTCGCGACGAACTCCGTGCCCGGCCGCTTCGGCGCCGCGCTCGAGCTGAACGGCGTCGATGACGAGTACGTGTCGCTGGGGGATGTCGCGCTGTACGACCTGCGGCGCGGGCTCACGGTCGCGGCCTGGTTCACCGTGGACGCGTTCGGCGACGGGGATGAGACGCTCGCCCGCAAGGGCGACGACGCGTGGCGCCTGAAGCGCGATGGGACGGCGCCGGTCCTCGAGTTCACGTGCGACGGCCTGCTCGCCGGGGATGGCGGCGAGCCGCACGTGCGGGGCGCGCGGCCCGTCGACGACGGCGCGTGGCACCACGCGGCGGGCGTGTACGACGGCACGGCGCTGTATCTCTACGTCGACGGCGCGCTCGATGCCTCCGCGCCGGCGTCCGGCATGATCGCCGCGAACGACGGCTCCGTGCACTTCGGCGACAACGCATGGAACGGGGTCATCGACGAGGTGCGGGTCTACAACTACGGCCTGCGCGCGGAGGAGATCCGCGCGCTCTTCGAGAACGGCCGCGTGGAAAGCCCCGATCCGCCCGACGGCGCGCGCAACGCGATTCCGGGCGCGGCGCTGACCTGGCAGGCGCCGCCCGATGCGACGGCGTACGATGTCTACCTCGGCGCGGACGCTGCGGCCGTTGCCGCGGCCACGACCGCGTCGCCGGAGTACAAGGGCCGCAAGACCGCGACCTCGTACACGGCCGCCACGCTGCCGGAGACGAGCTACTTCTGGCGCGTCGATCCGATCGTCGGGGGAACCGTGCGCCGCGGCGAGATCCGTTCGTTCACGACCTGCGGCGCGCACACGGACTTCGACGATCCGCCGCTCAACGCGTCGTCGTACACGCCGCAGGCCGGCGACACCGAGATCGGGTTCGCGAGCCAGTGGGAGCCGACGTCGGGCGAGGATCCGTTCGTCGGCGTGGTCGAGACGAGCTCGACGCCGACGACGCCGGTGTTCTCGCACCGCTCGGTCGATGCGACGACGACGTTCGCGCCGGTCGCGCTCCCGGCGGACGCGGTCTCGGCCGTGTCGGTCATGCTCCAGGTGCGGGACACCGAGTACGAGGAAGGCGACCTCCTCGATGTCTACGCGACCGATGGGGCCGAGACGGTGCATCTGGTCAGGATCGAGGGCGGCTCGGCGCTCACGCAGCCCGCCGGGACGGGCTACGCGCAGTACGCGGCGCTGCTTCCCGCGACCTGGAGCACGGCGCGCCTCGTGGTCGCGACGTCGAGCAACTCCGGATCGGGCAGCGAGCGCTTCGATTTCGACCGCGTCGCGTTCTTCCGCGACATGCCGTATGCGGAGATCGCGGGCACGGATTTCGCCGAGCCCGCCGTCGGCGCCGTGTCGTACGAGCCGCCCGCGACGGGGAAGGAGCTCGGCTTCGCGACGACCTGGTCGGCGACGGACGGCGCCGATCCGCTCGCCGGCGTGGGCGAGGGCATCGGCCCGCACGCCGCGCGCTACTTCATGTACCGCTCGGTCGCCGCCGTGACAACGTTCGAGGAGGTGGATCTGCGCGCGTGGGAGGCGGCGTTCGCGCGCGTGACGCTCCGGATCCGCGACACGGACTACGAGGCGGAAGACGAGCTCGAGGTCTACGTGACGAACGGCGCCGAGCGGCGCGATCTGGTCAACGTGCGCGGCGACACGGGCCTCAACGGCTTCGTGCAGGATGTCTACTTCTCGCTGCAGGCCGAGATCCCCGATGCGTGGGACAGCGCGCGCCTCGTGATCGCGACGTCGAGCAACTCGGGGGCGGGAAGCGAGCGCTTCGACGTGTGCCGCGTCGAATTCCTGAGCCGGTGCGCGACGTGCGCCTCCGCGCCCGCGGAACCGATGTTCCAGCGGGGCGATGGGAACGCGGACGGGAAGCTCGATATCAGCGATGCGATCTTCGTGCTCGGGTTCCTGTTCGGCAGCGCGAAGGCCCCCGACTGCACGGACACGGCGGATGCGAACGACGACGGCCGGACGGATATCGCCGATGCGATCGCCATTCTCGGCCATCTCTTCGCCGCCACGGGACCCTTGCCGGCGCCGTTCGGCGCGTGCGGCGAGGACCCCACCCCGGACGCGCTCGACTGCGCGTCGTACGGGCCGTGCGGGACCGGCACGTAAACGCTCTGACCCGGAGGAACGCGATGACTCGACGCACGCTCCCGGCCGGCCGGCTGCGGAAACTCGCGGCGATGGCGCTCGCGGCGGCGGCGGTCTGGCCGATCGGCGCCGGGATCCGCGGCGCGGAGGGCGCCGCGGCGCCCGCGCCCGCAACGGCGGTCTTCTCGGCCGGCGAGGGCGGGTACCGCATCTACCGCATCCCGGCGCTGCTCGCGACCGCGGGCGGCACGGTGCTCGCCTTCTGCGAGGGGCGCGTCCACGGCGCCGGCGACAGCGGCGACATCGATCTCCTCGTGCGGCGCTCCCGCGACGGCGGAGGTGCGTGGGATCCGCAGCAGATCGTGTGGAACGACGGGGCCGACACGTGCGGCAACCCCTGCCCGGTCCAGGACCGCGACACCGGCATCGTGTGGCTGCTCATGACCTGGAACCGCGGCACGGACGCCGAGCGCCGCATCATCGACGGCACGAGCGCCGACACGCGGCGCGTGTTCGTCTCTTCCTCGCGCGATGACGGCGTCACGTGGGAGACCCCGCGCGAGATCACGGCCGCGGTCAAGCGACCCGACTGGACGTGGTACGCGACGGGCCCGTGTACGGGGATCCAGTTGCGGCGCGGGAAGCTCGCAGGACGCCTCCTCGTCCCGTGCGATCACATCGAGGCCGGCACGAAGAAGTACTACTCGCACGTGATCTACTCCGACGACCACGGCGCCTCGTGGAAGCTCGGCGGCAGCACGCCGGCCGATCAGGTGAACGAGTGCCAGGCGGTCGAGCTCGCGGACGGCAGGATCGTGCTCAACATGCGCAACTACGACACGCGCATGCGCTCGCGCGCGGTCGCCGTGAGCGGCGACGGGGGCGCGACGTGGTCGGCGGTGACGCACGACGAGGCGCTCGTCGAGCCGATCTGCCAGGCGAGCCTGATCGCCGCGACGGACGCGGGCGGCGGCGAGGTCCTCCTCTTCTCGAACCCCGCGCACGCGTCCCGGCGCGTCCGGATGACGGTGCGATTGAGCCGGGACGGCGGGGCGACGTGGCCCGCGGCGCGGCTCCTGCACGAGGGCCCCGCGGCATACTCGAGCCTGGCCGTGCTCCCGGGCGGCGACATCGGCTGCCTGTACGAGTGCGGCGAAAAGGGCGCCTACGAGCGCATCGCGCTCGCGCGCTTCTCCCTCGCGTGGCTTTCGGAGGGCGCGGACGGCGCCGCGGCGGACAAGGCGCCGCCGCCCCCGGCGCCGCCCGTGCCGAAGGGCGCCATCGCGCTGCCCCGCCTTCGCAAGCTCATGGATACGCCCCTTCGCGACACCTCGATCTGCCGCGGGCCGGACGGCGCGTGGTACCTGACCGGCACGGTCGAGCCTTTCTGGGCGTACAACGAGGGCATCAAGGTCTGGCGCTCGAAGGATCTCGCGACATGGGAGCCGCTCGGCATGGTGTGGCGCTACGGCGAAAGCCCGTGGCATGCGAAGTACCTCGAGGCGAAGAAGCCGCTCTGGGCGCCCGAGATCCACTACCTCAAGGGCACGTTCTGGCTCACCTACAGCATTCCGGGCTGGGACGGCACCGCCAAGACTTCGGGCTGCGGCCTCCTCAAGAGCACGAGCGGCGCGGCCGCGGGTCCGTACGAGGATGTGCAGCCCGGCGAGCGCATGGGCGATGAGATCGATGCGTCGCTCTTCGAGGACGACGACGGCGCGGTCTACTTCCTCTGGCACAGCGGCAAGATCGCGCGCATGACGCCGGACATGCGCGGACTCGCGGAGCCGTACCGCTGGCTCAGGACGACGGTTCCGGACCCGAATCCGGCGCACCATTCGGGGCTGTGCCCGGGCATCTTCGGCGCCGGCTCGTTCGACCACGTCGGGTACGAGGGCATGTGCATGTTCAAGGCGAACGGGCGCTACTACCTCGGCTGCGCCGATGCCTGCGACGGCCGCTATAGCTGCTACATCGCCGAGGCGCCGAGCATCGGCGGCCCGTACGGCGCGCGCTACGAGGCCCTTCCGCACGCCGGCCACAACGTGTTCTTCAAGGACGAGCGCGGCGCGTGGTGGTCAACGTACTTCGGCAGCGATGACAGCGCGCCGTGGCGCGAGCGGCCGGGGATTCTCCCCATCCGCTTCGACGAGCAGGGGCGCGTGAGGCCCGAGTAGCGCGCCGGCGGCACGCATCGCATGGGGACTGCTCGCATGCTGCCGCCTTCGCTTGACCGCACCGTGCGCGACAAGTACGATCTTGCGTGAGGGGCGCGTTGCCGCGCGCCGGCGCGAAACGCCCGGACGGGAGACCGCTATGGTGATCAACGGCATCGTGCAGCAGAAGCTGTCGCACCTCCAGGAACGCCTCGAGGAACTCGAGGAATGGGATCTCGGCTCTCTGGAGGAGTTCGCGAGGAACTCGATGCTCCGAAGCGCGGTGGAGCGCCATCTGCAGGTGTGCGTGGAGATCCTCGTCGACGTGTGCGAGCGCTACGTCGCGCTGGCGCGGCAGGAGCCCGGCGAAACCTCCGCCGAGAATCTGCGCAAGGCCGCGGCGCTCGGCATCATCTCGTCCGCGGACGCCTACGCCCCGATGGTGCGGTTCCGCAATTTCATCGTCCACCGCTACGAGCGCATCAATCCCGAGATCGTGTACGACATCGCCGTGAATCGCCTGGGAGACCTGGCGCGGTTCATACGCGAAGTCAAGGCGTACGAGGAGTCCCGCCATGAGCCTGGGCCGGCGTGAGACGATTCTCGCGCGCTACTCCCGCCGCGAGGCGGCGTTCGCGCCGGAGGCGCTCGCCGCCGCGCTCGAGTCCGCGTGCCCCTTTCTCGATTTCGCGTTCCTGCTGGGTTCCGCCCGCGACGGCCGCGTGCCTGCCGGCGGCGATATCGATCTGGCCGTGTACTTTCACGCGTCTTCCGCCATCGACTGGGACCGCATCAGCGCGATCATGTCGATCGTGGAGGGGCAGTGCCCGCAGGCCGAGTCCGATGTGGGAATCCTCAACACCGCGGGGGTGATCTACCGTTTCGAGGCTCTCCGGGGGAGGCTGCTGTTCGTCCGGACCGCGGCCCTGGACGACTATGCCGCGTTCTACTCCCTCACGTGCCGGGAGTACGAGGATACGATGGCCATGTTCGCCCGGATGCGCAAGGCGCGGGCGTAGCATCGAGCGGGAATCTTGCGCGCCGGGGACGCCCCGGCCGCCGCGCGCTCCCCGATTGACAGCGCGCTCCCGCCGCTATGTACTTGCGGGAGGAGGACTGCCACTTCACGCCGGAGGAACTCGAAGCCGCCGTCCGCGCCGCGCTGCGCGCCGCCGACGAGTACGTCTGGATCTACAGCGAGACCCCGCGCTGGTGGACCGACGCGGGCCCGCCCGCCAAGCTGCCCGAGGCGTACGCCGAGGCGCTGCGGCGGGCGAAGGGCGGCGGTTGAGAACCGTTGGACGAATGAGCCGCGGAAAGGAGCCCGAGCCATGCGTCGTGTGAGCGTGCGTGCGTCGGGAATGCTGGCCATCGCGCTGTCGCTCGCGGCGCGCGGAGCGGAAGGGATCGTCCGGGAGGTGCGCTTCGAGGGCAAGGACTCGCTCGCCGGCTGGACGATCGCGGGCGATGTCTCGGTCGACATGTCGAAGAGCCGCGGCGGCGCGGGCGGCTCCCTCCGGGTCGGCCCCGGCGCCAGGGCGCTCCTTCCCCTCCGGGATGAGGATGCGTCGGGCGCCGTCGATGTGTGGGTCTACGACGACGGCGCCAGGCCCGAGAACGCCAAGGCGTCTCGCGTCGGCCCGCGCTGGGGACTTCTCCAGCGCGACGGGAAGGTGCTCGCCGCCGGAATCCTCTACGCGCCGTATCTCGGCGGCGACGAGGGCTACACCGCCACCGTGTGCGACGGCACGCGCTGGTTCGAGAGCCTGTTCTGGCTCGGCGTCAACCGCGCGCCCGCGCGCTGGCACAAGTGGACCCTCGCATTCGATGCGGACGAAGGCATCCGCATTCTCCACGACGGCAAGGAGCTCGGCGTCCAGATCGATGCGGCCAAGGCGGGCATCGAGGGCTTCAGCGCCTTCGCCGTCTGGGGCGACGACGGCACGGACGGCGGGCAGACGATCTGGCTCGCCGATCTTGCGGTCGCTCTCGGCGGCCCGATGGCGCTCGCCCCGATCGTCGAAGCCGACCCCTACGACGCGAAGGCGGTCGCCGCCGAGCTTGCCGCGCGGCACCCTGCCGTCGTGTACACGAAGGACAACGCCCCCGCGACGCCCGCGCTCGAGGATCTGCCGCTCGTTCCGCGTGTCTCGCAGCACGGCATCACCTGGACGTTCGAGGCGCCGGCGCGCGCGGGCCGGTTCGTCAACGGCGACTGGTACGTCGTGGGACCGGCAACGATCGCCGCGATCGACCCCGCGCCGCGCTACGGCGCGGATATTCCGCGGCGCGAGCTCGACCGCATCGACAAGGAGCGGCCGGAATCGCAGCGCGTGCGCAACGGGTTCATGCTCAATCCGCCGGCGCGGATGGAAGTCGCCTACGACAGCGGCGTTCGCAACTGGTTCGAGCCGGCGCTCATCCGGAAGCTGCCGGTCGCGATGCGGCCCGGCGACGCGCTCGTTGCAACCATCAGCATGCCCAGGGGCCTCGTCCTCAAGGCGCAGCTCCGCAACAAGATCGAGCGCGGCGTGGATGACTCGAGCCCGATCCGCACCGCCGCGGTCCTGACGTGCGTCCGGGCGCCGCTGCCGCCCGATGCCTTCCGGCCGGCCTTCTGCGACCGCGGGCAGGAGATCTACCTCGCCCGCGACCTCAGGCGCGAGCGCCTGCCCACCGCCGCGGCGGCGCACGCGCCCGATGTGGATCTGTACGTTCGGTTCACGCAGCGGCCGTGGGTCGGCACAGGCTTCTTCGGCTTCGAGGAGCCGGTCGAGAACATGCCGCAGTACGGTCTGGAGTACGGGCGCGTGGCCGGCCTGTGCGCGCTCGCTCTCTGCACCGATCTTTCTCCCGAGCGCAAGGAGCCGCTCCTCGTCAACTCTGTCCAGATCGGCATCGACCTCGGCGGCATGGTACGCGCCGGCCATCCCGGCTGGACGGGCTGGGGCGGCCACGGCAGCGGGCGCAAGCTGCCCATCGTCTTCGCCGGATTGCTCCTCGGCGACGAGGAACTCGCCGCCATCACGAAATCCTTCCCCAAGACGAGCTTCGGCGAGGACGAGCAGACCGCGTACGGCGAGTGCTGGACCGGCGCGACGGTCGTCTTCACCGGCCACTCGGGTATTGATGCGGCGACGGGCGCCGGCCGCGACCGCGGCAACAGCTGGGGGCCGTACGAGCACACGCCGCCGGCCGAGTGGCGCGACGGCCCGCAGACGAGCGAGGCCTACCGCCGCTGCTGTACGAGCGTCGGCTGGGTTGCGCAGGCCCTGGCGCTCCGGCTCATGCGCGCCGAGAGCGCGTGGGGCCACGACGCGTTCCTCGACTACGCCGACCGCTGGATGCACGAGGACGACGCCGCGTTCGTCACGAGGATCAAGGAGGCGACCGGCAAGGACCACGACAAGCCCTGGGCGCGCCAGGGCCAGACCTGGGACGAGTTCGTCAACGCGATGTGGGCGGCGCACCGCGCGGCGCTCGGCGCGCCGGCGGACGGGTGGAAGCGGAAGCACGACGAGAGCTACTACCGCGCGGCGATCGAACGCCGCGGGTGAGGGACCGCCGCCGGGCGCGCGCCCCGCCGCGGCGGGCTTCGCCGTCGCTACAACCGCGCCGCATGACGCGCTCTCTCCTCTGCGCGGGATTCCGGCAGCCTGTGCTCTCGCAGCGACCGCGGACGGAATCCTCGGGAGCGACAGCTACGGGTGAATCCAGTCCTCGCACTGCAGGCCGGGCATGCGCGCGAAGTGCCGAGAGTTGCCGGTGATCAACGTCGCGGCGCGCGCCAGGGCAATCGCGCCGATGAGAAGATCCGCGTCGGGCACCATCTCTCCCCTGCGTTGCAGCAGCGCTTTGATTTCGCCGAAGGTGCGCGCGGCACGGAAATCCATATCGATGGCAGCCGTCGATTGCAGGAAGTCGTCAACCACCGTTCGATTGCCGTCCGGAGCCTTGGACACGGCGGCACCGAAATAGAGTTCGGCGGCCGTAACCCATGTCGTGACGACAACGTCGAGAACCGCCGCTCTTCTTTCGATGACGGTCCGGTTGCCTCGCAGGATCTCGATGCATGTGTCTGTATCGAGAATCCTCACAGCTCTACCGTGCGCCCTTCGGTTCTGGCCGCGTAGATTCTCGCGACCTCCTCCGCGGCCGATTCAGACGACTCCCACCTTCCGGCCAGTCGCTTCCATGCGGCGACCTGCTGTTCGCGCGCGGTCTTCAAGCCCAGATCCCCGAGGTCCCCGTTAAGTACCACATCCAGCATGTGCAGAATCTGCTGATTCAGACTCCGCCTTTCGTCGATCGCCACGGCGCGAAGCTGTGAGATCAAGCCCTCGGGCACGTTTTTGAGAGTGATTGTAGCCATGATGGATCCTTTTTGGTGTCCCTATGGATCCATTATGCCATACCGACGGTGTGATGTCAAGCGCGAATACGCCGTGCCAGTCGGGGGACAGTCACTGATTTCCCTAAAGCCGCAATCTGCTCCCTCAAGCAGCAATCGTCTCGCCGGAAATCAGCGACTGTCCCCCGCGCAAACGCGCTCCTTCACGCCTACGCGAAGATGACGTAGCAGGCGACCATGGCGGCAACGAGAACCGCCGCGATGACGCGCGGGTCGCCCATGCCTTCGAGCGGCTTCTCGGCGATGACGGCGAGCGGGCTCTTCCAGCAGTAACGCGCGACCCGCGCCGGGTCGGGCGGCGGCGAGGCGAGGCTCGTCACGATGAAGATGACGCTCGTCGCGGCGAAGAGCAGGAAGGCCTGGAGCATGAAGGGAATCCCGAGCCCGTCGGTCAGGAGCCGCAGGCCGAAGGCCGGGAAATCGAGGACGAAGACGACGGCGCCGAGGACGAAGCCCGCGATGAGCGTCGCGAGCGCGGCGCCGGCCGTGCCCCGCCGCCAGAAGATCCCAAGGACGAACACGGTGCTTATCGGCGGCGCGAGCACCGAGATCATCTGGTTGATGCCCTTGAAGATGCCGCCGAAGTGCTCGCCCTGGGTCGACCAGGCCATGGCGCAGATCATGACGATGACGGCCGTCGCCTGGCCGATCCTGACGAGCGCCCTGTCCGGCGTGTCGGGCCGCAGGCGCTTGACGAT
>JBFZCA010000174.1:0-19716 GCA_041308205.1 Planctomycetota bacterium
GTGATATCGCCGACGGTCATCCCGCGCGCGTGGTGAGTGCATGCGAAGTCCAGGAGCTCGAACCGCCGATTATCCAGATCCACGAGCGACCCGCGCAACGACCGGGCGAGATCCGCGCCGCGCCGGCCGTGGTCATCGTCGAGGCCCTCGTTGTGTCGGCAGCAGTCGTGGAACACCGCGAAAAGCGCGACGACCTCGCCGTCCGCGCCGGTGCGCTTCGCGAGAAACTCTCCGTTCTCAAGCACACGCGCCCAGTGCGACAGTCCGTGGAGGCCGTCCCACGGCAACGTGTACTGCGCGAGAATCGTGCGAATCAACGTGAGATCGGCTCCGGGCACAGTCACTCCCAAGGCTCCTACGCTCCGATGCAGCCTTCCGCAACACCGTGACTCTCCTCGGAGAGCCGTCCATGGAGAGTCACGCCTTCCGCGCCCGCGCCGCATACAGGTCGTTCCCCTTGTCATCATAGATGATGAACGCGGGGAGGTCGCGGACCTCGATCAGCCGGACCGCCTCCATGCCCAGGTCGGCGAAGTCCAGGACCTCGCTGCGCACGATGTGCTCCTGCGCCACCAGGGCGGCGGCGCCGCCGATCGTGCCCAGGTAGAAGCCGCCGTAACGGCGGCAGGCGTCGGCGACCGCGGCGGCGCGGTTCCCCTTGGCGAGCGTGACGAGCGACGCGCCGTGCCGCATGAACTCGGGGACGTAGGCGTCCATGCGCTGCGCCGTGGTCGGGCCGAAGCTGCCCGACGCCATGCCCTCGGGGGTCTTCGCGGGGCCGGCGTAGTAGATCGGGTGGCGCGTGAAGTAGTCGGGGAGCTTCCCCGTCGCCTCGAGCGCCTGCGCGAGCCGGGCGTGCGCCGCGTCGCGCGCGACGATCAGGGGCCCCGAAAGCGACACGCGCGTGCCCGCGGGGTGATTCGACAGCGCGCGCAGGATCTGCGCCATGGGCGCGGCGAGGTCGATCGGCGCCGGCGGGGGCGAGGCGACCGCGGGCGCAGCTTCGAGAAACCGCCCCGGGTTCTCCTCCAGGCGTTCGAGCAGCACGCCGTCGCGCGTGATGACGGCGCGGATGTTCCTGTCGGCGTTGCAGCTCACGCCGATGCTCACCGGGCAGGAGCCCGCGTGCCGCGGCAGCCGGATCACGCGCGCGTCGAGCGCCAGGTGCTTCCCGCCGAACTGCGCGCCCCAGCCGCTTTCGGCGCACAGCGCGAGGACGCGCGCCTCCCACGCCGGATCGCGGAACGCGATCCCGCGCTCGTTGCCGGAAGCCGGCAAGCCGTCGAGCCAGCCCGCCGAGGCGAGCTTCAGCGTCTTGAGATTCGCCTCGGGCGACGTGCCGCCGATCACGACCGCCAGGTGGTACGGCGGGCAGGCGGCGACGCCCAGGGCGTCGATCTTCGCGCGCAGGAACGCGTCGAGCGCGCGCTCGTTGAGAAGCGCCTTGCTCTCCTGGAAGAGCGCCGTCTTGTTGGCCGACCCGCCGCCCTTGGCGATGAAGAGGAAATGGTATTCCGCGCCCGCCGCGGCCTGGATGTCGATCTGCGCGGGCAGGTTGTCGCCGGTGTTGACCTCGTCGAACATCGAGCGCGCGGCGAGCTGCGAGTACCTCAGGTTCCCGGTGCGCCACGCGTCCTCGATACCGCTCGCCAGGAGGCGCGCGTCATCGCCGCCCGTCACCACGTCCTCGCCCTTCCAGGCGACGACCGTGGCCGTGCCCGTGTCCTGGCACATGGGCAGGACGCCGCGCGCGGCGATCGCCGCGTTCCTGAGCAGCGCCTCGGCGACGAAGCGGTCGTTCGCGGAGGCGCCGGGGTCGCGGAGAATCGCCGCCAGCTTCTCCAGGTGCGCGCGCCTGAGCAGGAACGCGATGTCGTGGAAGGCCTCGCGCGCGAGCGTGCGCAGGGCTTCCGGCCGGACGCGCACGATCGCGCGCTCCCCGTGCGTCTCCGCGGCGACATACTCTCCCGCAAGCCGTCTGAAATCGCGCGCATCGAAGCCGGGCAGCGGCAGCATCGGCTCATACATTGTCGTCACCCTCGAAGAGGCCCGCGATGTCGGCCATGTCCTCGAAGCCGATCACCTGTTTCTTCCCGACCCGTCCGACGAGCAGGTACTCCTTGGAGAGCGGGTCGTACTTGAACTCCCGGAGCAGCCTGAAGTTCTCGATGCGCCCCGAGCTCGGCGCGTGCGTGCGCGTGCCCGTGCACTGGATCTCCCAGTCCCCGACGCGTATGCGATCCTCGCCGGCGGGGTGAATGGGCACGTCCTTGGCGATCACCGCCCTGACCTTCCCCTCCAGCTCGCCCAGGTCGATGGCGGGCTGCTCGGGGAAGTTGATGACGAAGCCGTGACGCACGTCGGAGTGCAGCACCGGCCGCGTGTAGCCGTAGTCCTGCTCCAGGATGTGGCTGGTGATGTCCTCGGCCGAGTGCGCCATCAAGCGGTACTTGATCGTCTTGTCGACGACCGCCTTGATCTTGTCCGGGAACGGCCCGAAGACGGTCGGCCGCGCCACGATGATCTCCTCGCCGATGGCGAAGATGACCTGCGCGTTGTAGCCCAGCGCCGGGTAGATGAGATCGAAGTGCTCGATGATCACGCGCCTGCCGTGCGCCACCGCGGCGCTGATGGCCTCCACGAGCTCGTACGGCTGGTGAAAGGCGCGCTCGTAGCGCGCATCGATGTGAAAGGTGTGGCCGGAGAAGGGGTCGCCGGGATTGAAGCCGAAGAGCGGCGTCGGCCGGACGTTGATGCCGTCATCGTCGTTCGTCAGCTCGAGGCCCGGGAAGAGCCCCTTGATCAGCGTCGACTTGCCGGCGCCCTCCCCGCCGATGATGCCGATGACCAGATCGTTGGGGCTGAGGTAGCGCTGCGCGAGCTCGCCCGCGACCTTGTAGAGGCGAACGCGGCCGCGCGGCGCATAGTACGTCGCGAAGATCAGCGTCTCGCGGTGAAGGTACGGCCTGGGCGCATTCATGGGCACCTCGCTAGAACGTGAGCCCGAGGAGCGGCGCGTGCTGCTGGGCGCCGTAGATATCGCTGTCGCCCGGCGATCCGGAGGGAATCCAGCGCCTGAGCGTGATCTTGATCGCGTCGCACGGGTCGAAGTACACGATGCCCAGCACGTCCGCCTCCGCCACCCCGTAGAGCGCCGCGATCCGCCGCGGCGTGATGATCTTTCTCCGCCTGAAGCGCTCGAAGTCCCTGCGCCGCTTGAAGAGAATATCGAGCGTCAGCTCGAAGGGCCCCGAGTTCTTGGAACGGATCACCCTGGCGACGCTGAGAATGCTGCGTTTCACGGGCGGCCTCCGCGCCGTCTGCCGACCTCGCGCACCTCGCGCCGGAAGATGCGCTGGTCCCGCACCGGCATCAGGTGGTACATCGAGAACTCGAACGCCGCGCCCATCTTCGCGTCCGAGGGCGAAAAAGGGAAGGCCAGATTCCCGGCCGTCGCGATGCGGCCGGGGTACCCGTAGTGAAGCAGCGTCGAGCGCGTGAGGCTGCAGATCGCCTCCGAGTCCGCCGCGGTCGGGGCCACGGCATCGATGACGATGCCAAGCTCGTGCGCCGGCGCGCGCCGCAGGGGCTCCCGCGCGCCCATCACGCCATCGCGGCCGTAGACGTGGAAGTCGACGCGGCCCGCGATCTTGTCGGCGCTCAGGATTGCGCCCACCTGCGCTCTCACGCCCTCGAGCACGGCATCGATCGCGCCGATCATGACCGGGTCGCGCACGCCCGCGATCGAGATCGTCCGGTAGCCGATCTTGCGCACGCCTTCGAGCTTCACCCGGTAGGCTGGCGACGGCTCGAAGCGGCTCCCCCGCACCTCGACGCGCCCGCGCGAGAGCTCCGTGAACGTGCAGCCCTCGAGGTTCAGCATGCCGCCCGGCCCCGGCAGATGGTACGGGTCCGATTTCTCGTAGAGCGTGTGGGCCGCCGTCGACGCGCGCGTGAACCGGCGGCGCGGATTCAGCGACTCGAGCACGAACGAATCGCGCCGCAGGACTCCGAGCACGCAGTCCGCGCCCGAACCCGGCGTGGCCGCGATGGCCGCGCACTCCAGGATCTTGCCCATGTGGAGCGCGAGGCCGCGGTCGAAGCCCGCGCGGATCGCCGGCGCCGCGAACACCGCCGGGTCGTAACAGCGCCCGCACAGAACCACCTGGCAGCCCGCATCCAGCGCGGCGCAGATCGGCTCGACGCCCATCTGGGCGACGATGTTCACCGAGGCGGCGAGCGCTTTCGCCGTGAGCGGCGGCACGAACGGGAGCGGCGTCACCGCGCGGCGCTTCAGGGCCGCCGCCACGACCCTCCGCGGAACGTCGGCGTACACGATTCCCAGCGTGAAGGCGAGGCGCTCTTCGGCCGCGATCTCCTCGACGATCTCGCGGCACCACGCAACGTGCGGCCGCGCGCCCGCGCCGCCGGCGGAGCCGATGACGACGGGAATCCCGCTCCGGACGCCGTGGACCAGCATGAAGCGCAGATCGCGCTTCACCGCCGCGCGGTTCGTGAACGACGTGCCCGCCCCGAGGTAGTACGGCCCCGGATCGGTCGAGCCCGCGTCGACCCCGATGAGATGCGGGCGGCGCCGCATGCCCTTCAGGAACGACCGGGCCGGAAAACCGTAGCCGAGGATGGCCGTGGGCGAGAGCACGCGAAACTCCGATGCCCTGGAATCCATGCATTACCCCCTGCCGTTCGCCGCGGCGGGTCCGCGCCGCAGCGCGAGAAGCGCCAGCACGCGCTCCATCTCGTTGCGCACGATCGAGTACCCCTCGTCGAAGCCCATGCCCGGCTTGGCGAGCATGCGGTCGGCCTGCGCCGCCACCGCGAGGTGCACGCAGGCGCGCGCCGAGACATCCGTCTCGTTGCAGGTGCCGCCCTGGTAGGCCTCGACGCCGCGGCGCTTGCAGTACAGCACGCTCTCCACGGTGTTCTGAATGCCGCCCAGGACCGGCGTCTTGATCTGCGCCATGTCGCACGCGCCGGCATCGGCGAACTCCCGCACATCCTCGGGCGTGTTGCACCACTCGTCGGCCACGATCTTGACGGCCGTCCCGGCGCGGCGCAGGCGCGCGCGGATTTCCGCGAGCGCCTCGATCTGCCGGCCCTTCGCCTCGACATCGACCGGCCCCTCGATGTACAGCGGGAACTCCTCCGCCGCCTCGCCCAGCGCGGCCAGGTAGTCGGCGATCGCGCCGTGGTCCATGCCGAACGCGATCCCGATCGTGCCGTAGACATCGATGTGGAGCGCGGGCCGATAGGAGGAATCGGGCCGCAGCGCGCGAATGCGCCGGACGAGCCAGCGCACGTACTCTTCCAGCTTCTCGCCCCGGCGGCCGAGCTTCTCCTCCACGTTGTTGATGAGCGCGTGCGGCAGCACGTCGACCTGCTTCAGGATCATCTTGTCGGCGTTGCCGTAGCGGTCGTCGCCCGACTGGCCGAAGATCGGCACGCGCGCGGGCGCCGCGCGCAGGTCGTACTCCTCGCGGATCACCTCGCACTTCGTCACGCGCCGCGCGAGCGCCCGGGCCTCGAGCAGCGCCTGCGACACCCCGTACCTGACGGCCGTGTGCAGCCGCCGGCCTTCCTCCGGCTCGATCGCCTCGACGCGCGCCGCCATGTCCAGGAACGGCTCGATCTCCGCGCCTTCGAGCAGCGGCCGGACGTGCGCCTCGAGCGCCGGCAGGTACCGCTCCGGCACGAAGAGCGGATCGCGGCCGCCCGCGCCCGAGTACTGCACGGCGGCGCAGTCCCCGACCGCCGTCTGCCCGTCGTCCAGGACGAGTACGACCGACAGGCTGCGGCCGGCCTCGCGAATCCGCCGGAAGCCCTCCGTCGCCGGAGCGCCGGCGTATACGGCGCCGTCGTGCGGCGCGCCGCGCTTGATGGCGCGCTGGTCGTCGAAGAAGAAGCCGGACACGCCCGGCACGAACAGGACGCGCGCGATCCTCATCGGGGCCGTCCTATCAGCCTGCCCTTGCTGATCGCGTAGATGTCATCCGTCACCATCTGGAAGCTCACGGGACGCCGTTCGGCGCGGGCGCGTTCATCGAGACGCGCCCGGTGGTACTCCTGGATCTCCGCGCTGAAGGGCAGCGCGCCTTTCCTGAACACGCGAATGAAGCCCTCGTTGTCGCGCATCGGCAGCACCTTGCCGCGGTTGTAGATCGACGGCGCGAAGGGCACGTCCATGAGCCCATCGGCGAAGGCGCGCACGACGCCGCGCGCCCAGTCGCCCTCGCCCGCGCGGTACACCGCATCGAGCAGGCACTTGACCTCCGACCGGATGAGCCCGCTCTCGCGCCGCATCGCCTCGTGGTCCGTCGTGATCGCCTGATCCTGCAGCATGGTCACGATCTGGCGCGTCGCCCGCAATCCCTGGGCGTTGGCTTCCTTCGTGGGAATGCCCATCGCCTCGTACGGCGTCTTGACGATGATCTTCTCGGCCTTGGCCAGCGCGGCCACGGCGGCGCCGAGCGCGATCACCGCGAAGGCCTTGGCCTCGTCCTCCGGAAACCCGCCCATCCACTGATGGAAGACGAGCGTCAAGTGAAAGTCCGCGAACCCGGCCTCGTGGAAATACTCGGCCGCTTGCGCCCGCAGGGCGTGCATCGCGGCGAGATCCTGGATGAGGTTGCCGCCCTGCCCGTAGCCGAGCGTGAGCGATTTCACGCCCTGCTCGAGCGCGAGCAACCCCTCGATGATGCCGATGGCGTTGCCGATGCACGGCGGGACCAGCGTGCCCGTGAGCGGGCCGAAGGGCTCGCGGTTGATGGCAATGCCCTGCTCCTCGTAGAACCCGACGAGCCGGTCGACGTACCGCCAGTTGCGGATCGATTTCTCGAGCGGCACATCCTTCGCGTAGGGAATGTTGTACGAGATGCCGCCGCCCTCGAAGCTCGTGAAGCCTGCCGCGAGCGTGATCTCGGCGAGCAGGCGCGCATCCGGCGTCCCGTGCCGCACCTGGAGCGGCCGGCCGGCGCTCTCGACGACCTTCCGGCAGCCCTCGACGCCGTGGTTCACCGCGGGAAAGCCGTTGAGAAGCGCGTGGCGCTCGGCGAGCGAGAGCTCGATGCCGCGCGCGGCCTCCGCGTACCTGTTCTGCCGCGTGTAGGCGTCGATCGTCGTGGGGAGGACATCCGCCCCGCCTTCAGTCTCCAGGTACTTGAGGAGCTTGATGTGCTCGTCGATCAGCGGGACGCCCGCGCGCGGCTGGAGAAGCAGCTGCTTCTCGGCCTGCGCCTTCCGCATGGCCAGCGGGAAGCTCTTCTCGGCCGGGAGGCCGCGGTGGTACGCCACCGCCTCCTCGAGGCGCACATCCTTCCCCGTGGGCCACTCCTGCAGCACCTTCTCGCGTTCGGCCTGCATCTCGTTCCAGTCAAGCGGCGTAGAGCTCATGGTCGTCGATCTCGCTCCTGCGCGACGTCCCCCGCGACCGGGCGCAGGCTTTGCGCGAGCAGCCGCGCGGCCTCGCGCGGATACTCCGCCGCCAGCGACCCGATCAGCGGGACGACATGGTTCCGATCAGCATACAGGACGGGCGCCTCAGGGACCAGGAAGCGTTCTTCCGGCTCGGGGACGAGCGCGGCGAGGGCGCGCGCGAGGAAGTCCTCCTCCGCGATACGCGCGAGATAACCGCCCGTCCCGATCACCCGCCGGACGGCGCGCAGATCCTTGCCCCGCTGCACCCACGCCTTCCCGCCGGCCGTGTACACCGTGCGCAGGACGCCGGCATGGCGCCTGAGCGCGAGCGCCGCGCACGTGCGCGCCATGATCGCGTCGAAGCGCGTTTCACGCGCCTCGGCGGCAAGATACGCGGGGTAGCGCGCGACGAGTCCGATGTAGACCGCGAACGCCAGGATTTCCAGCGGCGGCGAGCCGAGTTCGCGCTCGATCAGCGCGCGGCCCGACTCGAAGAGCGCCTCCGCGCTGACCCGCAGGCCGCAGTCGCCTTCCACCGTGCGCGTCAGCCGCGGCTCGCGGATCCCGTGCAGGACGACGCCCGGCTCGCCCCGGAAGGGCTCGACCGCGGAGTAGCAATCCGTCGTCGCGCCGCCGATGTCCAGGACGCACACATCGCGCCACTCGGGGCATTCCTCGGACAGCGCGCGCACGAGCTCGAACACGGCGAGCGGCGTGGGCTTCGGCGCGACCCCGAGCGAGGCGGCGAGCGCCGCAAGCCCCTTCCCCTCCACGATCGTGGCGAGGAACACGCGGCGGACCGCCTCGCGCGCGGGCTCGACCTGCACGGCCCCGACCTCGGGCATCACGTTGTCGACCGCGATGCAGCGTTTCCCGGCGAGAATCCCGGCGACGGCATCGCGCGCCGTCCGGTTGCCCGCGTAGATGATCGTCGACGAGATTCGCGCCCCGGCCAGCGCGGCGGCATTCGCGAGGTTGTGCTTCTCATCGCCGCCGTCCGTCCCGCCCGTCAGGAGCACGATGTCGGGGTCGAGCGCCTCGATCGCCGCGACATCGGCGGCGGTGAGCGTGTACGCGAAGCTCTTGACGATCTTGCCCCCCGCCGAGGCCGCCGCGAGGCGCGCCACGGCGAGCGTCAGATCCGGCACGATGCCGATGGCGGCGATGCGCAGCCCGCCGCGGGCCGAGGACGAGAACCGCACGATCGCATCCTCGGCCGCGAAGCCCGGCTCGTTCGCGCGCGCCAGGCGCAGCAGCTCTGCTCTGACCGTCTCGAACCCGCGCGCCAGGTCGGCCGCGGTCGTGGGCGTTTCGGCCCGCGCCGCAACTCGCCCCTCTCCATGCTCGAAACCGAACACCGCGCCCTTCGTGAACGTCGAGCCGATGTCCACGCAGACCGCCCACCTAGGTGCGGGCATGGACGGCCTCCTCGATGTCGGCGCGCAGGAGCGCCGCCGCCGCGTGCAGGTCGACGCTCGGCGGGAAGACCCGGTCGAAACCCATGGCCTTGAACTTCGCCTCGATCTCCGCGAACGGCCGCTTGCCGACGACGAGGTTGCCGCCGGCATACAGGAGCACGGAGCCCAGGCCTCGCTCGATGCAGCGCTCCCTCAGGCCCACGCAGTCGATCTCGCCGTGGCCGTAGAGCGACGAGACGAGGATGGCCCTCGCATCGGACTCGATGGCCGCGTCGATGAACTCGTCCCGGCTTACCATGACGCCGAGGTTGACGACGCGGAAGCCCGCGTCGGTGAAGAACGCATCGAGGATCTTGTTGCCGACCGAGTGGCAGTCGGCGCCGATCACGCCGAGGACGATGGTGTACGGAGGGCCGGCGGTCATGCGCCCGCCTCCCCATCGCGCACGTCCTCGTTCGATGCGAACCCGCGGCGCAGGCAGTTCTCGGTGACGGTGCGCGGCGTCATGAAGTGCTGCAGGTACTCCAGGCCGCCGGCCTTCGTGCCGCCGCCGCTCATCTTGAAGCCGCCGAACGGCTGCCGGCCGACGACGGCGCCCGTGATGGCGCGGTTGATGTAGAGGTTGCCGCAGGCAAGCTCGGCCTTGGCCCGCTCGATGTGCGCGGGGCTGCGCGAGTACAGGCCGCCCGTGAGCGCGAAGGCGCAGTCGTTCGCGAGCGCGAGCGCCTGCTCGAAATCCTTCGCGCGCACGACGCTCACGACCGGGCCGAAGATCTCCTCGCGGAAGAGACGGCTCTCCGCGGGCACATCGGTGAAGATCGCGGGCGGCACGTAGCAGGCGTTCGGGGCGTCGGGCACGGCGCCCTGCCAGGCCAGAACGGCGTCGCGCCGGCCGGCGTCGATGATGTCGAGAATGCGGCGCTGCGATGCGCGGTCGATGACCGGCCCGATGACGGCGCCGGGCTCCTCGGCCGGGCCGACCCGCAGCGACGCCGCGCCGGCGATGAAGCGATCGAGGAACTTCTCGCAGCAGTCGGCGACCACGATGAGCCTGGAGAGGGCGCTGCACTTCTGGCCGCTGTAGCCGAAGGCCGAGCAGAGCGCGCCGGTCACGGCCTCGTCGAGGTCCGCGTCGCCGTCCACGATGAGCGCGTTCTTGCCGCCCATCTCGCAGATCACCTTCTTGAGCGACGCCTGCCCCGGCGCCGTGCGCCCCGCGACTTCCCAGATATGCCGGCCGACCTCCATCGATCCCGTGAAGGCGATGAAGTCGACGCCGGGGTGCGCGACGAGGCGCTCGCCGACCACCGCGCCGCGGCCGGTGATCAGGTTCACGACGCCCGGAGGGAATCCGGCTTCGGCGAGAAGGTCCATCGCGTGCGACGCGATGACGGGCGTCTGGTCGGACGGCTTCAGAACCACCGTGTTGCCGGTCGCGACGGCGGCGCTCGTCATGCCGGTCAGGATGGCGAGCGGAAAGTTCCACGGCGATATGACGACGCCCGTGCCGCGCGGCTGCCAGGCGAGCACGTTCGTCTCGCCGGGCACGGCCTGCGTCGTCCTCGGCGCACCGAGCCGCCGCACGACCGCCGCGTGGAAGCGGCAGAAGTCGATGGCCTCGGCCACATCGGCATCGGCCTCCATCCGGTTCTTGCCGGCCTCCAGCGCAAGGAGCGCGATCAGCGCCGCCCGGTCGCGCCGCATAAGATCGGCGAGGCGTTCGAGGAGCCGCGCCCGTTCCTCGACGGGTGTCCGCGCCCACGCGCGCTGCGCGGCGCGCGCCGCGGCCACGGCGGCGTCGGCATCCTCGACCGAGGCTCGCGCGGCGTACCCGATGATTTCCTCCTGATCGGCCGGGTTGCGCGACGGGGCCCAGTCGTTCGTCTCGACGCGTTTCCCGTCGATGACGAGGCCGTGGCGCGCGCCCATCCGCGCGCGCAGGGCATCGATGGCCGCGCAAATCTTCTCGCGTTCCTTCGCGTCGCCGAAGCGGAACGGCGGCTCGTTCGTGAAGCCGGGCGCGCCGGGCGTCACGGGCTCGGGCGGCACGGCGGAAGGTGCCGCCGCAGCCTCGTGCGCGACCTCGACGGGATTGCGAAGCAACGCCTCGCGCGTCGCGCCCTTGGCGAAGGCGCCGGCGAGAAAGCCCTCGTTGCTCGTGTTCTCGAGCAGCCGGCGCACGAGGTACGCCATGCCGGGAAGCAACTCCCCCACCGGGCAGTACATGCGCACGCGGCTGCCGGCCTGCAGGAGCGCCGCCTTGATGGCATCGGCCATGCCGTACAGCACCTGGAACTCGAGCTCGCGCCGGTCGATGCCGAGGCGCTCCGCCTGGGCGAGCGCGTGCGCGATCGACCGGACGTTGTGCGAGGCGAAGGCCGCCGCGACCGCGTCGCGGTTCTCGAGGAGGAACAGGCTCAGCTTCTCGAAGTTCGCATCGGTCTCCGCCTTCCGTTCGAAGACCGGCACCGGCACGCCGGACCGGCGCGCGATCACGCTCTCGTAGTCCCAGTACGCGCCCTTGACCAGGCGGACGGTGATGCGGCGTCTCGTGGTCCGCGCCCACGCCGTGATGGCGCGAAGGTCGGCGTCGCAGTCCTTCAGGTAGGCCTGCATGGCGAGGCCGCAGGCGGGGCCATCGGCGAACTCCGGCTCCGCGAAGATGGTCGTGAAGAGCCGCAGCGTCAGGTTCTTGAGCGCGTAGCTCTCCATGTCGAAGTTGATGAAGGCGCCGAGCTCCTTCGCGCGCCTGAGGAGCGGCCGCAGGCGGCCCGCGAGCGCCTCGACGGCCGTGTCGGGGTCCGCGGCGCAGACCTGCGAGTAGAAGGCCGAGATCTTCAGGGAGACGTTGACCCGCGGCAGCGCGCCGCCGGGCGCGGCATCGCCGGCGCACGGCGCCGTCCACGCGGCGGTCTCGCGCCCCAGCATTGCCAGAAGCTCGAAGTAGCGCGCCGCGTACTCGTCGGCCTCCTTCTCGCTCACGACCGCCTCGCCGAGGACATCGACGGTGAACGCCGCGCCCTCGCCGGCGAGTTTCCCGAGAATCGCGAGGATCTCCTTGGGGTCGTTGCCCAGCATGAACATGCGCGCCATGCCGGTCACCTGCGACTTGATGCCGCCGCCCAGGAGCCCGCCCGCGAAGCTGGAGGCCTTGAGCGCGACGCGCAGCGCCGGGTTGAGCCGCACGCCGTCGTTGTCGAGGTACTCCTCGAGGTGCCGCGTGATCTCGCGCGATGACGCGAGCGCGGGCAGGACATCGACGAAGCGGAAGAGCTGGACCTTGAAGGCCTCGTCCTTCATGGCCCAGTCCATGAGCCCCGCGTAGAAGCCCTTGGCGCTGAAGATCGACGGCGCGGCCGCCGCGTCGATCAGGTTGAAGAGCCGCTCGCCCCACCTGCGGACATGGGCCTCGGGGGGGGCCGAGGCGCCGGCATCCTCCGCCGTTCTCGCGACGACGCGCGGCGTCTTCGCCGCGTGCGGTATGAGCGATCGTATGCGCATGGCGATGCCTTCTCCCGGGGTACGCAGCAACGAGGAAATACCCGCACCATCAAGTGTAGGCGCGCGCACGGGCGCCCGTCTTGTTCCCGCCGCGAGCGGAAACTCGGTTTTCGGCACAAGAGGGCCGCGCCCGGCGGCGGCGCCCGTGCGGCTTCACGACATGTTTGTGAAACTCGGCGGTCTCGTATATGATAACGGGGATGCTCTTCGTCTATCTGGACATGTGCTCGCTCAAGAGGCCCTTTGACGACCAATCCCAAGGCCGGATTGCCATCGAGACCGGCGCAGTTTTGAGGATCCTCGACAGGGTCGGGAAAGGCACGCTCCGCATGTGCGCCTCCGAGGTCCTGACTCACGAGAATGCCGGCAACCCCGATCCGGTTCGTCGCCGGCGCGTGGAAACGATCCTCGGTGCCGTGACGCGCAGAGCGCCGGCGGTATCCACGCGCATGCGCAAGAGAGCCAACGCACTGGTTGCACAGGGCGTTGGCGATCTCGATGCGTTGCACATTGCCGCCGCAGAGTCCCAGGGGGCGGACTACTTCGTCACGTGTGACGACCCGCTCATCAGGAAAGCAAAGAAGATTCGTCTCGGCGTCAAGGTGGTGAATCCCGTTTCGTTCATCTGGGAGGTCGGGCTGTGAGATCGGCGAAATTCAAGACGCCTCACGAGCTGGCGCGGCTCGGTTTCGAAGCCCTGGTGGAGAAACTGGGACCGGCCGATGCGCTGCGGTTCCTTCTTCAGTACGAGGCCGGCAAAGGAGACTACACCAAGGCGAGAAGGAGACTGTTCGGCCGCAAGACGGTCGATGCCATTATCAAGGACATCGGCAACCGCCGCCGTACGCGGTGATCCGCCTGTATGCGTGCCGAGGGCCGCGCGCCCGGCGGCGGCGCCGCACGCCCACGACTGTTTTCTTGGGTTTTCGCCTTGACCGTGTTATACTCACTGCCCTTGCTGCGCACGCGAGCTCCGCGCCGGCGCTCGATCGGGACTGGCAGGCCGTCCACGGGGCTCTCCGCAGCGGGTCGTGAGCATTCATCCTCACGCCGGCGAGCACAAAGAGAAAGGTGAACATCCCACCCGGACGGAGCATGCGCTTCGCCGTTGCGCCTCCGCTCGCTGGGAGAGAGGAGCCCTCGTGTTTCGACACGCGCTTTGCGTGTATCCGTATCGCCGCGAGCTCGGCAGCGTGAATTTCTTCCCGCCGCTGGGTCTCGAGAGCATTGCCGCCGTCCTGGAGCCGCACTGCGACGCCATCGATGTCGTCGACCTGCGCAAGGAGCCCGGCCGGACGCGCGATTTCCTGAGGCCGGAGACGGACCTCGTGTGCTTCTCGGTCAACTGGGACCGCGATATCAAGTTCATTCACGAGGAAATCCAGTCGGTCCCGGCCCACGTGCTCACCGTGATCGGGGGACGGCACGTGACGGTGGATCCCGAGCCCTGGCTCGCGACCTGCCCGAACATCGACGCGGCCGTCCGCGGCGACGGCGAGGAAGCCATCGAGGAGTTCTGCCGCGGCATGCCGCTCGGGACGCTCGCCGGCGTGAGCGCCCGCGTGAACGGCCGCGTCATCCACAACGGCAACCGGACGCCGGGGTCGCTGAGCGACGACATCTACCCCCGGCGACGTCTGCGGCGGCAGCCGTACGGCGTGGCGGTCAACGATGTGACCACGGGGCTTCTGATCGACACGATCTCGAGCTCGCGCGGCTGCCCGTTCAACTGCACGTTCTGCTCCTTCAACCGCAACCCATGGGGCACGAAGCGGAACTGGTCGGCGCGCTCGCCCGAGTCGGTCGTGCGGGAGCTCGCGGAGATCGAGGCTCCCATCGTCGGGTTCACGGACGACCTCTTCACGTTCGACATGGATCGCGTCGAGGCGATCTGCAACTTGATCCTGGAGCGCGGCATCAAGAAGAAATACATCATCAACGCGCGCCTCGAGATCGCCCGCCGCCCGCAGTTGCTGCGCCTCATGGAGCGCGCCGGGTTCATGATGCTGCTCCTCGGCATCGAGTCGGCGCACGACAAGACCCTGCGCTCCATGCACAAGGGCTTCGACACCGCGAAGATCCGCGAGTGGTGCAGCGAGCTCCGGCGCACCTCCATGGTCATGCACGGGTACTTCATCCTCGGGAACATCGGCGAAAGCCTCGAGGAGATGCGGCAGATCCTGCCCTTCGCCCGCGAGCTCGGCCTGGACACGATCGCCATCTCGACGCTGCGCGCGAGCCCCTACTCGGGCCTCGACGAGCTGGTCGCGCAGAGCCCGGGCTACCACATCGCCCCCAACGGCAAGATCTACTCCGATCACTGCTCCGTCGAGGAGCTCAGGGAGATGCGCCGGAGGATGTACCGGGAGTTCTTCAGCGCCGGCCGGATGCTGCACCTCCTGCGCAAGGGGATCAAGCTCGGCGCGCTCGCCTATCTCCCCGTGTTCCTGCCTTCCGTGCCGCGGATCCTCTGGAGCGCCGTGACCTCCATCCGCTCCGGAACACGCCGGCGCGCGCGCAGAAGGCACGCGCTGGCGATCGCCGCGGACCGAACCGCCCGCGCGCTCCCGCCGGAGGTCGCCGAGGCGCCGTAAACGCCTCCGAAGAGGGACGAGGGCGGCATTCGAGCCCCGCGCGCCTGCCGCGCCTGCGTTGCGCATTCCCGTCCAAGCTCCTATACTTGGTGGTTTTCTCTCCGGAAGCCATGTCATGAAATCACGATCCATCCGCAACGTCGCCATCATCGCGCACGTCGACCACGGGAAGACGACGCTGGTCGACCGGATGCTCTTCGCCACGGGAATCCTCCAGCAGAGCGACAAGGTCCAGGAGCGCGTGCTCGACAGCAACGACCTCGAGCGCGAGCGGGGCATCACGATCGTGTCGAAGAACATCGCGGTCGTCTACCGGGGGATCAAGATCAACATCATCGATACGCCCGGACACGCCGACTTCGGCGGGGAAGTCGAGCGCGTGCTCGCGATGGCGGACGGCGTGCTGCTGCTCGTCGATGCCTTCGACGGCCCCATGCCGCAGACCAGGTTCGTGCTCAAGAAGGCGCTCGGCCACGGCCTCAAGCCCATCGTCGTGATCAACAAGGTGGACCGCCCCGACGCGCGGCCGCACGAGGTGCTCGAGGAGGTCTTCGACCTCTTCGTCGAGCTCGAGGCCACGAACGACCAGCTCGATTTCCCGGTGGTCTACACGAGCGCGACCCAGGGCTACGCCCGGCGCGAGCTCGAGGACGACAACCGCGACCTGACGCCGCTCATGGACGCGATCTGCCGGCATATTCCGCCGCCGCGCGTCGATCGCGACGGCCCCGCGGCCATGCAGGTCTGCGCGCTCGACTACAACGACTACGTGGGCCGCATCGGCATCGGCAGGGTCTTCTCGGGCTCGTTGCGCGCGGATGCCCCTCTCCTGCAGCGCGGCCGCGGCGGCGACCGGCCGGCCGCGTTCACGCAGCTTCTCGTCTTCGAGGGGCTCGGCCGCACGGAGGTCGCACAGGCCGACGCGGGCGACATTGTCGCCGTCGTGGGCGCGGAGGAGATCGACATCGGCGATGTCTTCACCGACCCCGAGCGCCCCGTGGCGCTCCCGCCGATCACGATCGACGAGCCGACCATCGCCATGGTGTTCTCGGCGAACACCTCGGCCTTCGCCGGACGCGAGGCGCGCTTCTCGACCAGCCGGCACCTGCGGGAACGGCTGCACAAGGAGGCGAAGGCGAACATCACGGTGCGCGTCGAGGACCTCGAGGGCGAGGACGGCCTGCGGATCTCGGGCCGCGGCACGCTGCACCTCTCGATTCTCATCGAGACGATGCGCCGGGAGGGGTACGAGTTCGAGGTCGCGCGGCCGCAGATCATCTTCAAGGACGTGGGCGGCCTCAAGTACGAGCCCGTCGAGCACGCGGTGGTCGATGTTCCCGGCGACTACGCCGGCAAGGTCATCGAGCTCATGGGCGGCCGCTGCGGCGAGCTTCTCTCGATGACCCAGAAGGGCGGCATCACCCACTGCGAGTTCAGGATCCCTTCGCGGGGCCTCATCGGCATGCGCACGAAGGTGATGAGCGCCACGCGGGGCGAGGCGATCTTCTGCCACAACGTCTGCGGGCACGAGCCCTACAAGGGGCCGATCGCCCAGCGCATCAACGGCGTCATGGTCTCGATGTGCACGGCCTCGGCCGTGGCGTACGCGCTCGACGGCCTCCAGATGCGGGGCCGCATGTTCGTCGCGCCGGGCGACCCCGTCTACGAGGGCATGATCGTCGGCGAGCACGCCAAGCCCAACGACATCGTCGTCAACGTCGCCAGGACGAAGCAGCTCACGAACATTCGCGCGGCCGGCTCGGACAAAAACATCATTCTGACCACGCCCGTCGCGTTCTCGCTCGAGGAGGCCCTCGAGTACCTGAACGACGACGAGCTCCTGGAGGTCACCCCCAAGGCGTACCGCTTCCGAAAGCAGCTCCTGACGGAAGTCGACCGCCGGCGCCGGCGACGCGCGGGGTGACGCCGCCCGCCGAAGGGAGTTCCCGTCTCACTCCGCCTGCGCCAGCACGTGGTAACGGTTGATCGGCATGTTTTCGTAGACGGCCGTGGCGCCGTTCGGCCAGCGCACCTCGAGGCTCGTGATCGCCTCGGCCTTGCCCAGGCCGAACACCTGGCGCCGATCGCGCTGGGCGAGGTAGCTTCCCCCCGCGAAGACCTCGCGCGTCTGCGTCCTGCCGCCGGCCGCGAGACGCAGCCTCGCTCCCACGGCATCGCGGTTCGGCGCCTTGCCGGCGAGCGCGAAACCGATCCAGTTCCCGCCCGCGGTGTCGTTCCGAAGGAGCACCGCCTCGCCGCCCAGCACCGTCACGACAAGATCGATGTCGCCATCGTTGTCGTAGTCGCCCGCGGCGCAAGACCGCGCGATGAGGCGCCGCCCGAAGAAGCCGCCCGCGAATCCCGACACGTCGGCGAAACGGCCGCCGCGGTTCTCGAGCAGCAGGCTCCGCATGCCGTAGCGCTCCTCGAAAGAAGCGTCGGCGCCGGCCGCCGTCTTCCCCATGCGCACCTCGCCGCAGGTGAAGAACAGATCCTGGTCGCCGTCGCGATCGTAGTCGAGAAACACCGGCGCGAAGCCCGTGAGTCCGCTCGTGGCCGCATCGACGCCCGCGGCGACGGAGTCCTCGCGGAACGAGCCGCCGAGGTTCGTGAAGAGGTTGAACCCCTCGGTCCTGATGCACGGCACGGCCATGTCGAGCAACCCGTCGCCGTTGTAGTCGGCCGGCTCGACCCCCATGAAGCCCTCGACGCCGCCCTCCCAGTTGAACGCCATGCCCCTGACGAGCCCCTCCTCGGTGAAGCGCCCGCGGCCGTCGTTGACGAAGAAGAAATTCGGCCGCGTGTCGTTGCTGACGACGATGTCGGGAGCGCCGTCGCCGGTGAAATCGGCGCACGCAAGGCCCATGCCGGTGCCGTCGGGAGCGATGATCCCGCTCGCGGGGGTCACATCCTCGAAAGTGCCGTCGCCGCGGTTCCGGAACAGACGGTCCTGCTGGGCGAGGTAGCCGGAAGGGCTGCAGTAATCGAGAATGCGCGTCTCCCCGTACGCTATGTACCACGGCTCGCTGTCCGCGAGCGAGTAGGCGAGGTAGCGCTGGGCGTACAGGTCGAGATCGCCGTCGCCGTCGGCATCGAAGAACGCGCACGACTGGCCCCAACCCTCCTCGAGAGGAACGCAGGCGGCGCGCTCGAACGTGCCGTCCCCCTTGTTGCGGAAGAAGACGTCGAGGCCGTAGTTCGTGACGTAGAGATCCTGGTCGCCGTCCCCGTCGTAGTCGGCCGCGGCGCAGCCCTGGCCGTAGCCGCTGTCGCCGGCGCCCGAGCGCGCCGTCACATCGGCGAACGTGCCGTCGCCGTTGTTGCGGAAGAGGACGTTGGTGATGCCCGGGGACGGCTCGTTCGGATGCAGCAGATTCCCGTTGACGAAGTAAATGTCGAGGAGGCCGTCGCCGTCGTGGTCGAAGAAGGCGCAGCCGGCGCCCATGACCTCCGGGTAGTAGAACTTCCCGGTGGCGCCGTTTTCGTGGCGAAAGCGCACCCCCGCCGTGCTCGTCACATCGGTGAAGACCGGCACGACGGCGGGCGGCGCGACGGGGCCGGGCGATGCAATCTCGCCCGGCGGGAGCGGCGTCGCCGGCGCCGGCCGCAGCAGCCGCATCGCGCCGAAGCCCGCCGCCAGACCCGCGCCCAGCGCGACAATCACGCCGAGCGCGAGGACCGCCCTGCGGGACGGGCCGCGGCCGGCGCCGGGCGGCGAATCTTCCCCGCGCCGTTCGTTCCGGCGAGAACGCCTGGACTTGCTCATGGGGGCGATTGTAACGATCGCCGCGCGGCGAAGGAAGAGAACGTCACCGCTCGTACCACGCGGGCATCCACAGCCCGCCGTCGCGGCCCGCTCCGAGCAGCGCATCGAACGCGCGGCGAAGCGAGAACCGCAGGCCCCGGCCGAAGAGGCTCGCGGCGATGCGGCGCTTGCGCGGATCGGACGTGCGCACCCGCCGCCAGTACCACTTGAGGCGCGCGCCGTTCCAGTCGCACGCGATCGATGCGAGGAGCGCCCGCGCGCAGCGGCCGGCGCGCCCCCGTGCGCCGTAGTCGGGCAGGAAATCGAAGCGCCGGAAAAAGCGGCCCGAGGCGTCCCACATGTCATCGCGCCAGTACGGAGTCCCCGGAAGCGGCGTCACGGGAATGTAGAACGCCATGTCGAGGTCCAGGTCGATCGAGAACCGATGCATGGCGCGCATGCCGGCGGGCGTGTCGCCGGGAAGCCCGTAGATGAACGAGCCGACCGTGAGGATCTGCGGGTGCTTCGTTGCCAGAATCCGCAGCGCCTCGCGGGCTGCATCGGGCTCGACGCGCTTGCCGAGCGCGCGCAGACCGGCCGCATCCTGCCGCTCGATTCCAAGATAGACCTCATCGAGCCCCGCGCGCGCGTACGCCGAGAGCGCCCCGGATGCATCGTCGCGGACGACCTCGTCGACCCTGAGCCAGGCGCTCTGCCCCATGCGCAGGCCGCGCCGGAGCAGCAGTTCCTCCGCCGCCCGCGCCGCGTCCGGATCCGCGCTGAACGACGGATCGACCCAGGCGAGGTACCGCCTCCCGAAGCGTTCCTTGAGGATGCGCACCTCCTCGCACACGCGCTCCGGCGACTTGGTGCGGAGACACGGCCGCAGGCCCCCGTTCTCGCCCTGCCCCATCTGCCGCCACAGAACGCAGAAGGAACACGCGCCGCGGCATCCGCGGCCGAGCTCGATCGAAGCCAGCGCCGGATGGTTCCTGCTCAGTGCGCCGTAGCGCTCGACCGGAAGCAG
>JBFZCA010000175.1:0-2795 GCA_041308205.1 Planctomycetota bacterium
GATGTCGGGGGGGTGGGCGATGATCTCCTGCCGCTGCCGGGTGTCGTCCTGGCCCGTGTAGCGGGCGAAGGTGAGCGGGCCGCGGCCGTCGGGGTAGCCGCGCCTCAGGAACTTGTCGAGCTCGCCCATCTGGCTGTTGGCCAGGGCGTTCATGGGATAGACGACGATGGCCTTGATGCCCCGGCCGGGACCGTTGCGCAGGACGAAATCGACGATGGGAATGATGTACGCGAGGCTCTTGCCCGAGCCCGTTCCCGTCGTGAGAACGTAGTTGGCGCCCGTGCGCGCGAGCTTCACGGCCTCGGCCTGGTGCCGGTGGAGGCGCAGCGGCTTCGGGGCTTCGGAGCGCTCGCCCTTCAGGCGAAAGACGTTCCGGCATTCGGGGTGGAGGACGCCGGCGGCGGCGAGCTCGTCGATCGATTCCCCGGGTGCGAAGGCCGGGTTCATCTGGATGAGCGGGTCGGGCCAGAGAAGCCCGGCCTGAAGCTCCTGGGCGACGAGGCTGCGAATGCGCTCATCGTGGATGCGGACGAAGCTCCCGACGTAGCGCTCGTAGTCACCCAGGATTCGGTTTCTGAGCTCGAAAACATCCATGCTGCCTCCGCGGTTGTCGAGCACATGAAGGGGAGCGGCGCTGCCGAGCGAAAACGGCGACGCCCGCGCGATGCTGCCGGGGAATCACCGGCCGGACGAATTCCGTCTCAGTGTGGCAGAAGTTTCACGAATTGTCAACGCGGGAGCGCGGGCCGAGCGGCGAGGGAAGCGCAAGGCGCGGGACGCGCTGCCCGGTGCGGTGCGAGGGGGCTCCGGAGCCATGGCGCGAGTCTGAACGCGCCATCCTGTCCCGAGGCGGCAGCGGCGGATCGGCTATAGACGATCCGGGGCGAACCAATGCAGCGTTGTACTGAGGGTATGCCTGCGCGCACGGCGGGGGCGCGCCCGGCGCGGCTGCAGGGCCGGCATCGAAGCCGTGTGCCGCGGGCGGCGGCCCTGCCCACGGATACGGCGGCACGAAGGGGCTCGAGCACGGCTGGCAGAGACACAGCCACCAGACGATGCCGATCGGGGCGGGCTGCGAGGCGCGCAACTGGAAGATGCTCGCCGAGTTCGTTCGGGGCACGCAGATCGTCCGCACGGGGCCGTTGTGGGGGGAGACGCCGGCCGGTGCGGCGAACGACGTGCCCTCGTAGTGGTCGCGCAGCACGGCCGCGAGCGACGCGACCGTCACGGGCGACGCGGGCTTGACGCAGAAGGGGAGCGGAGCCGACCCCGGCGCCGGAACCGCGCCGGCGGCGATGCGCGCCAGGCCGCGCCACGCGCGATGCGTGTTGCTTGCCGAAACGCGCGTGCTCGGATCCGCGTAGGCCTTCTCGAAGCTGAAGGGCTCCTTTGCGGGATCGTGCCACCCGCGGCGCGCCGCGTACTCCTGGAGGTCTCGTGATCCCAGGAAGCGGGCGCCGTCGGCGAGGTCGATCGCGCCGATCGTGTACGTGTTGGCGATCACCGCGACCGCGTCGTCCGGAACGCGCGCGGCGACCCAGTGCTTCCCGTGGACGACGGCGACGAGCCACCCCTCCCGCGGATCGGCGATGAGGTAGGTCCTTCCGCTGACGGCGTAGCCGACACGGTCGACGAGCGCCCCGATGATCTCGACGCCCTGGCGCGCGGTGCGCGCCTCGCGCGCCACGCGATGTCTGAGCTCGGGGCCCGCGATCCCGCCGCCGGCGAGCTCGGGCCGATCCTCGCGCGAGGGGCAGTTGTCGCTCGCGATGGCGACGCCGTGCTCGTTGAGCAGCACATCGCTCTCGGGACAGCCGGGCATCTGCAGGCATGCGTAGGCCGAGGCGCCCGCCGCGTTCGCGCGCGGGAACATCCTGAACCCCGCCGGATCCTCGAGCGCGTTGTCCTCGTTGTGGGCGAAGAGAACGCCGCCGCACGCCGTGGCCGCGCGCCCCGCGACGATCGAGAAGCATTCCTGGCGGTCGGCTGCCGCCGCGGCGAGCGGCGCGGCCGCCGCGACAAGCGCAGCGAGAAGCACGCGAAAGCGTTGCATGGCCACGAGTGTATCCGCGCGAGGCGCCGAAGGGTAGCGCATGCGCGCGATTCCGGAACGCGGCCGCGGATAGCATCGAAGCTCCACTGCACGGGAACGAGATCGAGTCATCCAGATCGTTCGATCCAACCGCGGAACCCACACTGCGACACGCGAGGTACGGCATGCAACGGCGCAGCTTCATGGCACTCGGCGGCGCGGCGCTCGCCGGCGCGGCGCTCGGGAGGAACGCGGTCATGGGCGCGGAGACGGCGCGCCCGCCGGCTCTGCGGATTGCCTGGAGCCGGCACGGAGCCTCCGGCCTCTTCGAGCGCGTGAGCGTCGAGGGCCGCGCCCTCGTCGACCCCGCGGACCGCGCGGGGCCGTGCGACGGCTTCGTGAGCCTGATCCAGGACGGCAAGGCGCACGGCGGGCCGCTCTCGCGCGGCGGGATCGAGCTCATGCGCGCGCTGCGCGCCGCCGTGAAATCGTTCGGCCCCGAGAAGGCGCTCTTCGCGAGCGACTGCTCGATGGCCAACTTCTGCCTCTGGGGCGATGGCGAAGGCGGCGATCACTGCTACGACCGCCTGCTCGGCAGCCCGCTCTACCGGCAGCAGCCGGTGCGCTACACGGCGGCGCTCGGCGCCAAGGCGTGGCTCCCGTGCGCGTGGCTCTGCGCATCGCTCTGGCCCGCGCAGGTCGACCTGGCGCGCGTCGCGGGGGCGGCCGTGAGCGTCACGAACGGCTGGGGCGACGGCTTCGG
>JBFZCA010000176.1:0-3397 GCA_041308205.1 Planctomycetota bacterium
TCCGCGCCGCCCGCGGGCGCGGCCGCGCCGGCCTGGGCCCTCAAGACCGACCGGCTGGCGCATTGCGCGTCCTTCGAGCGCGACGACTGGGATGCCGCCGCGGAAGTCATCATCGACATCGGCAACGAGCCGCTCGACGCCCTGCGGGCGTGGCTCGGCGGCGCCGTCGCGGAGCGGCTTCGGGACCGCATTCGCCTCGCGCTGCCGATGCTCGTGCGCGCCTGGGATGACAAGGGCCTGCGCGCGGCGATCGCCGGCCTGCGGGCTGCGGGCTGGACGCGCTGGGAGGCGGCCAACATCGGCGGCCTGAGGCTGCTTGCGTCCTGCGGCGGCGGCGAGGGGCTCGACTGCACGGCCGACTGGCCGCTCTATGCGGTGAACCGCATGGCCGCGGCGGAGATCCTCGCCATGGGCATGCGCCGCGTCACGCTCGCGCCCGAGGACAGCCTCGCCAACATGCGCTCGCTGCTTGCCGAATTCGGGGATCGGGCGACGGTCGTGGCGTACCAGGACGCGCCGCTGTTCGTATCGGAGACGTGCGTGCGCGCGAGCCTCCGCGGCGACTGCCCCGGCGCGGCCCGCTGCGACTTCACGGAGATGGCGCTCGTCTCTGCGTCGGGCGAACGCGTGCGCGCGGTCAATCGCCGCTGCCGCTCGGTGACGATCGGGGAGCGCGCCTTCTCCATCGCGCATCGCGCGCGCGAGCTTGCCGCCTGGGGCGCGACCAGGCTGCGGGCGGATTTCGTGTGGCGGGCGTACGCGCCCGAGGATGTGCGCGAGCGGTGGCGCGCGCTCCGCGGCGGCGCGCGCCTTCCCGACACGCACGAGGGCAACGCGAAATGACGGAAGGGAGCGGCAACATGCAGCGCGGGACACCGGCATGGGCGGGGTTCAAGTACGCCATGTGCAACGAGAGCATGCAGGGGCTCCCCTTTGCGGAGCAGTGCGCCGTCGTCGCCGGCGCCGGCTACCGGGGGATCGAGCTCGCGGCGTTCACGTTCGTCGCGGAAGGCGTGGGCGAGCTCGACCGGGCGGCGCGCGCGGCAATCGCGGCGACGATCGCGAAGGCGAATCTCGAGTGCGCGGGCCTGCACTGGCTGCTCGCGCCGCCTCCCGCGGGGCTGCACTTCACGACTCCCGATGGGAACGTGCGCAGCCGGACGGTCGCGTACTTCGAGAAGCTCATCGACTTCTGCGGCGACCTCGGCGCCCCCGTGATGGTGTTCGGATCGCCCATGCAGCGCGGCGCGGGAGGCGGTCCCGTCGCGGAGGCGCGGCGCCGCTTCAGGGAGGGCCTGCGCAGGGTGGCGGAACGGGCGCGCCGGCGCAACGTGACCGTGCTCGTGGAGGCGCTCGATCGGTCGCAGACCGATGTGATCAACACGCTCGCCGAAGCGCGCGCCCTGGTCGAGGAGATCGACCACCCCGCGATCGAGCTCATGTTCGACTTCCACAACACGGCCGATGAGACCGAGCCCTTCGATGCGCTGATCGCGGCCCACTACGACCGAATTCGCCACGTCCACGTCCAGGAGATGGACGGCAGGCACCTCGGCGCCGGCAACGCCGTCGAGACCTTCGTGCCGGGATTCCAGGCGCTCAAGGACCGGCGCTATGACCGCTGGGTGTCGCTCGAGGTCTTCGATTTCGCACCGGGGGGGCGGCGCATCGCCGAGGAATCCATGGCGGCGCTCAGGCGTATCGAGGCGCGGCTCGTCTGACGCGGGCGCGGGGATGGAAGGACGGACGGAGCTACGAAGACGGACGTCGCCACGAAGACACGAAGGCACGAAGGACGGTGACGGAAGACGAATGCCACGAAGACACGAAGGCACGAAGGACGACGACGGAAGAAACCACAGAGTCACCGAGGACATAGAGACGACGACGGAGAGAGCTTCGCCGCGGACATGGAGCACGCAACGTCTCCCCTTCCTTCTCTGTGGTCTCGGTGTCTCTGTGGTGAACAAGAAGTACCCGTCAACACGGACGCGCCCCTTGGTGCCTTCGTGGCATCGTCCGTCTTTCTTCCTTCGACGATGCGGGAATCAGCCACGAGGCTGCGAGGGCGCGAGAACGGAAGGACGGACGTCGCCACGAAGACACGAAGGCACGAAGGACGACGACGGAAGAAACCACAGAGTCACCGAGGACATAGAGACGACGACGGAGAGAGCTTCGCCGCGGAGGATTCCGCGTTTCACCGCACCGGCCACGCGAGGTGCCTGTGCAGGAACTCGAACGTGCCGGCGCCGTGGATCGTGTGCGGCCCCGCGAACCACTCGATCGCGCAGCGGTCGCCGATCCCGAGGCGGGCGTTGTAGAGGTGCCTGACCTTGGCGAACTCGTAGGCCACGGCCTCGTCCGGCGCGACGCCGTCGAAGTGGCCGCGCTCGACCATGAACGGCCGGGGCGTGATGAGCGCCGCCATCTCGGCATAGTTGAACGTGCTTCCCAGGTCGAACTCGAAGATCTCGTACTCGCCGGTCCAGACGTAGCTGTAGGGGCTGCGCGTCGAGGCGTTCTTCCAGACCCAGTCGTTGAAGTCGGCCGAGCAGATCGAGAGGCAGTACCCCGGGACGAGCGGCGGAATGCGCATGGCGCTCTTCCCCCCGTACGACAGCCCGTAGAACGCGATGCGCCGGGGATCGACGAACGGCAGCGAGCCGAGCCAGGCGACGATCTGCTCGTGCTGGGGCACGATGATCGAGAAGAGGGTCTTCTTGAGCGGGTTGGCCTTGCGCTGCAGCGTGCGGAAGCGGTCGCCGAAGATGTACGGGTTCTGCGGCGCGAAGACGACGAACCCTCGCTCGGCCAGGCGGCAGCCGAAGCGGTTGTACGCCGGGTTGTCGACGCGCGGGTCGGCGAGGTCCGACGGCCGGCCCTCGAGTCCGTGCTGGCAGACGACGGCGGGCCGGCGCTCGCCCTCCCGTACATCGCTCGGGATGAGGAGGAGGCCGCAGGCGAGCACGTCCGGGAAGACATCCAGGACGACCTCGTAGAGCGTGTACGCGGGCTCGCGGAGGACCCTGCGCGTGCGGGGCGCCGGGTCGAGCCTTTCGCGCGCGAAGCGGCCGATCACCTCCTCTCGGAAGTACTCGCGATAGGGGACGCAGGACTCGGCGAACCGTTCCGGCGTGCTCGTGTCGAGGCCGGCGAAGTACCGCGCCCTGACGTAGGGGCTTTCGGCAAGAAGCTGCTGGTTGTGCCGGTCGAGCTCGTGCATCTGCGCGGCGTGGCGCGGCCGCGGATCAAATTCCGCGCGGAGGTGCGCAGGCGCGCCGGCATCGACGACAAGGCCGGCGCCGGGCGCGAGGGCGGCGAGAAACGCCGCGAGCGCCTCGGGGGACCCGCAGGGGCCCCGGCCGTCGCCGCTCGAGACGAGCGCGATGGACGG
>JBFZCA010000177.1:0-3667 GCA_041308205.1 Planctomycetota bacterium
GCGCGGCGCTGCACGCGACGCCGATCGACAGCCGCGACCGTTTCCTCTATCACAAGACGACCCACCGCGCGCTCTACGACGAGGCCTCGCGCGAGGCGCGCGCACACGGGCTCTTCGACTACCTCTTCGTCAACGAACGCGGCGAGCTCGCCGAGGGCGCCATCACGAACATCTTCGTCGAGAAGAACGGGGCGCTGTGGACGCCGCCTGTCGCATGCGGCCTGCTGCCGGGCACGCTGCGGGCGGAGCTGCTCGCAACGGGCAAGGTGCGCGAACGCGTTCTCTTTCCGCACGACCTCGATACGGCCGATGCCATCTTCCTCGGCAACTCGGTCAGAGGGCTCGTGCGCGTGACGGCAGTACGCGAGGACGAGCCGCACCCCGGAGCCGATGGCCGCGCCGCCGCGCCCTCACGCCCGGCCGCGGCGCGATAGCGAAGACGGGAGCGCGGCGCCGCCCCGCGCGGTACAATGCTGATGCTCGGGCGCGGGCTCATCGCCGCACGAATCGGGAGGAGTCATGATACGCGTTGCCGCACGATGCGGTCGTGTTCGTGCCGCGCGGTGCAGACGCGCCCGCCGCTGGCTGCCCATGCTGGCCGCGTCCTTCGCGAGCCTGTGCCCGGCGGGGGAAGCGCCGCCGCGCCGCCCCAACGTGCTCTTCATCGCCGTCGATGACCTCAACCACTGGGTCGGGTACCTGGGGCGCAACCCGCAGACGAAAACGCCTCACATCGACCGGCTCGCCGCGCGCGGCGTGTGGTTCACGCGCAGCTACTGCGCCGCGCCGCTCTGCAGTCCATCGCGCGCCGCGCTCATGTCCGGACTCAGGCCCGGCGCCACCGGCGCGTACCTCAACGGTTCGGACTGGCGCAGCGCGATCCCCGAGGGCATCACGCTCCCGAGCGCGTTCCGCAAGGCCGGCTACTACGTCTCGGGCGCCGGCAAGATCTACCACTCGAGCGTGTTCCGGGACGGCGAGTGGGAGGCGTGCCTGCGCGGAGGCGGAGGAGGCCCGCCGCCCGCCGGGCCGCGCGAGATGGCCGGCGCCTTCGACATCACGCCGCTCGGCGGCGATGACGCCGACATGCCGGACTACCGCGTCGTGACCTACGGCATCGAGGAGCTGCGCAAGTCGCACGCGCGGCCCTTCTTCCTCGCGATCGGCATCGTCAAACCGCACCTTCCGTGGCGCGTGCCGCGCAAGTACTACGACATGCATCCCCTGGACTCGATCGCGCTGCCGCCCTACCGCGAGGACGATCTCGCCGACCTGCCGCCGGCGGCCCTGCGCATCGCGAAGGAGTACGGCGATCACGCGCGCATCCTCGAGAGCGGGACGTGGAAGAAGGCCGTTCGGGCGTACCTTGCGACCATCACGTTCTGCGACGCGATGGTCGGGAGGCTCCTCGCGGCGCTCGACGCGTCGCCGTACCGCGACAACACGATCATCTGCTTCTGGAGCGACCACGGCTGGCACCTGGGCGAGAAGCACCACTGGCGCAAGTTCGCGCTGTGGGAGGAGGCGACCCGCGCGCCCTTCATCATGGTCGTGCCGGGGCTCACGGCCCCCGACCGCCGCTGCGACCGCACCGTGGACTTCATGAGCATTTACCCCACGCTGACCGACCTGTGCGGCATCCCGACGCCGGCCCACGTGCAGGGGAAGAGCATCCGCGCCCTCCTCGCCGACCCGACCGCCGCCTGGAGCGACCCCGCGGTCTGCACCTTCGGCTTCAAGAACCATGCCGTGCGCACCGAAGCCTGGCGCTACATCCGCTACGCGAACGGCAACGAGGAGCTCTACGACGAGCGCGCCGACCCGTTCGAGTGGGTCAACCTGGCGGCCAAACCCGACACGGCGGCGCGCAAGACGGAGCTCGCCCGGCATCTTCCCGCCGAGAACAAGCCCGAGGCCGGCGGCAGGGCGAAGACGGCCCCCGCAAAGAAGGCCAAGGCGAAGGGCACGGCGGGAGCGCGCGCGGAGAAGTAGGCGAAGGGCGCGAACGCCGGAGACTCGCCGGACTCGTTCACCAATCCGCGGCCTGGCGCACCGGCCTCAACATGAAGTCCTTCCCACCTCGCTTCGGGTCGGCGTGTTTCTTGCGGGAACACCGAATCTAAGGGGCCGCGACGGGCGGGAGTTTCTGCTCTTCCATCCACACGCTCAAGGGCGCGCGCGCAGGTATGAATCTCCCGTCCGTCCAGTTGTTCATCCTGAAGTTGGCAACGGCGATGGTCGCCTTGCCACCTTTGAATTCGTCGCGGAGCTCGGCCCAGATGTGGCTGCCGCGGGGCAGATGCCCCTGCCGGCGCCAGGCGACGATGCCCTCCTTCGATTCGGCGAGCAGCGTGCCGTTGACGTAGAGCGCGTAGCCCTCGCCGCAGTTGTGGTGCACGCTGCCGCCGACCCGAATGCGATAGCGATGGCCTTCCTTCAACGGCGGCAGCTCGAAGCTCCCGCGCAGCAACAGCACGTCCTTGTCGCAGCTCGTCGCGGGCGCCTCGCGCGGGCTGCCCTTGTACCATTCCGGAACCGGGCTCGCCAGGGGGTCCTCGACCGCGCCGAACGGCGCCTTGCCGCGCCGCCAGCCCGCCTTCGCGGCATCGAACCCGGGAGCGCACCAGTCCGGCATTCCCGGTGGAGCAATCTCCGCAAGGTCGCGGATGCCCTTCCTCGCGGCCGCCGGATCGGGCAGGTCGAAGCCGTGGTACTCCCAGACGGCGTTCTTCATGTCACCGCCGAAGGGCTGCCAGTCATAGTCGTGAATGCCGGCCGCCTGATAGTAGGCAACCGCATCATCCAAGGTATCCGCCAGAAGGGGCGACACCTTGGCCGGCTTCGCCCCCGCGAGCGCCGCCTGCAGCGATGGCCGATACCCGGGATTGCTCGCGAATGCCGCCAGCGCGCCGTCGAGGATCAGCGGTTTGATCGCCGCCGTGTGGGCGGCCAACTGCGCCGCCGTCGGCGCCGCTGCCGCTGCCGCGGCCGCCGCCTCGGCGGCTACCCGGGCTTCGCGATCCGACTTCGGGATCGCCTCGGCCCGACCGCCCTGCAGGCGGACCATCGCCCGCCCCATCGCCTCGCCCGCCAGGAGGTAGGTCTCCGGATTGCGATGGTAATGGTAATCCTGATCCCTGGGCGACTCCGCGCGATCGCGCCAGAAGTCGCGCGTGTCCACCGATGCCACCGTGCCGGCGAACTCCGGGTGTTGCGCGGGATCGCCCACCGCCATCTGCGCCTCCCAGACGCCCCTCCACGGCCCATCCAGCAGCCGGTAGCCGCCGAAGCCGACGGTGGCCACCACCACCGGCATCTTCGGGACGTTGAACTCCTTTCGCAGGTCGTTGATCAGATTGACCAGGTGCTTCTCGTAGTCCTCCTTGGTCGAATCCCTGTCCTTGTGCCCCTGGAACCAGCCGAACCCCGCGATCTCGTAGCCTTGCCCGCGGTAATCGGGCAGCAGTTCGCCGATTCCATCGAGCGTCTCCCGCACACCCTTGACCATGAGCCGGTATTCCAGCGATTCCCACTCGCTGGCGGGATCGGTACGGCCGCTCGACGGCGGCCTGAAGTCGAACGCCAGCGAGCGATTGCCCATGGAGGTCTTGATCAGCAGCACCACCTCATCGTGAAAGGTCCCCATGACGCAGCCGAATCCCACCTC
>JBFZCA010000178.1:0-17101 GCA_041308205.1 Planctomycetota bacterium
TCGTGGCCTTTCTCGTCTTCCATTCGCGCGGCTGCCCCCCGCGTCCGGGGAGGAAGGAAGGACGATGCCACAAAGACACAAAGGACCGGCGGTCAATCACCGCGCGCTCGGAATGCGCCCGAGACCCTTCGTGCCTTCGTGTCTTCGTGGCATTCGTCTTCCGTCCCCCGGTTGCGTGCATGCTCGCGGCTGATCCCATCCGGGCCGCGGCGCTTCCCGAAGGCTCTTGACACTCCCTGCCGGACGCCACACAATAGCTTCCTTGCAATCCGGCACGGGACGCCGTCCCGTCCGAGTCCCAGGAGGCACGACAGAGACATACCATGCCGCACACCGCATCAGCCAAGAAGAAAGTCCGCCAGAACGCCAAGCGCAATCTGCACAACCGTTCGGTCAAGGCCGAGGCCAAGACGCTTGGCAAGCGCGTCCTCGCCGCCGTCCAGGCCGGGGACCGCGACCTGGCCGAGAAGGAGCTCAGGCTCGCCCACAGCAGGCTCGACAAGATCGCCAAGCGCCGGGTCATGCACCCGAACACGGCGGCCAGAAGGAAATCGCAGCTTGCCAAGGCGGTCGCCGCCTTGCGAGCCGTCAAGATCTGACCCGACGCCGGCGCTCGGCGCCACCGACCTCCCGCCCGCGCGAAAAAAGTGCTTTGCTTTCCGCTCCCGCCGGGCTACAATAGCCCATGATCGGTTGACATCATGAATAGATACGGCGCGAACGCACAGTTCCTCGTGCTTTGCCTCGCGGTTTCGGGGCTTCTCTGCGTGCAGGCTCCGGCGCAGCAAGGGGATGGTGACGGCGTCGACTTCAAGCTGATTCTCATCAACGGCGAGCCCGTCTACTCCCTCACGAGCCCCACGGACGGCGATATCCTCGATCGCGGCTTCCTGGCTCGCGATGTGATTCTGACCTTCCGCAGCGACTACGGCGAGACCGTCGTGTGCACCGACCGGCTCGGCACCGAGCGCGGGCGGGCCGTCCGGGAATCGTGCGCCGCCCCGGAGGACCGGAACTCTGCCTGCTTCACGATGGTGATCAACACCCGGCAGCTCCCGAACGGGCCCAACAGGCTCTTCTTCAGGCTCTACGACGCGCCCGCAAGCCCCGAGGTCGGCGCCGAGATGCTCGCCGAGCTCAGGCTGGTGATCAACGTCTTGAACCCCCGTATCGCGGTCGATGCCCGCAAGGCCGACGGCGTACGCCTGCGGCTGGAAGCCGGCGTGACGTCGCCGGCCCAGGTGAATGACCACCGGTTCGCCGTGTTCGCGGGCCGCGAGTGCAGCCCGAGCAAGCTGGTCGAAGGCTACGTCACCCAGGACCCTCCGTGGGATCAACCCGCGCCCGTCGGCCCCGAGCCGATCAAGATCTTCCCTCGCAGCGCCGACGTTCATTCCGTCCCGTGGCCGGAGGACTCCCCCTTCCTGTACTTTCACCTGAGCCGAGCGACGCTTCTCGAGCTTTCGGGAACGCCCGTTCCCAAGCCCATCTACCTCGTCATGGCCATACACGACGGCACGACGTGGCACTGGACCTCCGTCTGCGAGGTCGTCCTCCCCCCCGAGGGCGAGGGCAAGGGTCTTCTCGAGTAGAGGCCGCGCCGGCGCTCCCGGATCGCCTTCCGTCTGAATTGTCAAACGCCTGTACGGTTCCCCGGATCGTCAGCCTGGGGTCACAGATGCGTAAAAAGCGTGACCTTCAGGTCACACCCCCGACCTAAGTCTCTCGCCCCGCAAGGACTTGAAAACTCCCGAACCCCCGTTTTCAAGGCTCTTTTGCGTACCCGAACCCCCGATTTTAATCCTGGCCCAGTTTTTGCTTAGCTTTATTTCGTCCCAGCTACGCAAAGGAGGCTCCGGTGAACACGCTCAACGCCACGCACGCTCGGCTGCTGCGGCTTCTCGCGGGCAAGAGGTCGGTGTCGTACGATGAGCTGTCCGCGCTCCTGCCGGAATCCGTGGATGAGCAGCAGTTCGACGAGATTCTCTCGTTCCTCAGCTCCCGCGGCATCGCGGTGACCGAGGAGCCCTTCGTCGGCGGACCGGAAGAGGACGGCGCCCCCGAGGAGGAGCTGGAGCCGGATGAGGGCGCACAGGCGGAGCTCGAGCGCCGCAAGCTGGACGACCCCATCCGCATGTACTTTTCCCAGATGGCGACGATTCCCCTCCTGTCCCGCGAGGAGGAGGTCTCGCTGGCCAAGGACATCGAGGACTCGCGCGGCAAGCTGCGGGACCTCGTGTACCAGACCCGCCTGGGGCAGGTGCGCGCGGTGGAGCTCCTCGATCTCGTCCGCGAGAAGGAAGTCCTGATCGAGAAAGCCCTCGACATCAACCTGAACCAGAAGGGCGAGCGCCATCGCTTCCTCGACATTCTCAAGCGCTGCGTGCGCCTTCTGAAGCGGAACATCACGCGCAGCGACGGCGACTTCGCCTCGCTCGGCGCCGGCTCCAAGCGCGACCGCCTGCAGACGGCCGCGCGGATGCAGAAGCGCCTCGCCCGCGGGACGCGCATCATCGACAAGCTCGGCGTGAAGCCGCTGTACCTCTGCCGATGGGCGGACGACATCATGAAGCTCGCCCGCAGCCTGGAGGAGGAACGGGGCCGCAACGGCCGCGCCGCACGGGACGTCCGCTTCGTCGAGGCCGCCTACGAGCCGCTCGGCAGCTTCATCGCGCGGGCCGGGGAGATCATGACCCAGATGCAGCGCTACAACGCGGCCAAGGCGCAGCTCTCCTCGGGCAATCTGCGCCTCGTCGTCAGCGTGGCCAAGCGTTACCGCCGGCGCGGGTTGTCCTTCCTCGACCTGATTCAGGAAGGCAACACCGGCCTGATGCGCGCGTGCGAGAAGTTCGAGTACCGCAAGGGCTACAAGTTCAGCACCTACGCCACCTGGTGGATCCGGCAGGCGATCTCCCGCGCCATCGCCGAGAAATCGCGCATGATCCGGCTGCCGGTCTACATGGCCGAGACCATGAGCCGTCTGGGCGCCGTGGCCCGCGAGTTCGCGGCCGAGAACGGCAGCACGCCGAACCTCAAGGAGCTGGCCGCCAGCGTCGGCCTCGGGGAAGACGATGTTCGCAAGATGATCAAGCTCTCCAAGCCGCCGATCTCGCTCTCGAACCCGCTCGGCGACGAGGACGACGGCAGCTTCGGGGATTTCATCGAGGACAAGCAGACGGTCGAGCCCGATTTCCACATCAACTACTCGATGCTCAAGGATCGCATCGAGAACGTGCTCCGCGGTCTGAGCCTCAGGGAGCGCGAGGTCATCAAGCTGCGCTACGGCATCGGCCGCGACAACGGTTTCACGCTCGAGGAGCTCGGCAGGAAGTTCAAGGTGACGCGCGAGCGCATCCGTCAGATCGAGATACGCGCCCTCCGCAAGCTCAAGCACCCGGTGAGAAGCCGGCAGTTGGAGGGCTTCCTGGATTCCTAGACAACGCCTCAGTTTCCATATTCTCATTTCCAACAATTCGCGCGGCGGAGAACGCGACCAACACCGCGGCGGCCTGAACCGACGACCCGTCACGGCCCCTGCGGCGTCCCGCCGCGCGAATCCCTCCTTTGAATCCGGCCTTCTCCGGGTATAGAATTGCCTGGCGCCGCGCCCGCGTCCGCTCCGCGCGGATGTCCGCCGGCCGCGGGCAGGCGTGCGCAAACGGAGGCTCACCGTGGGACGATGGCGTGAATCCTGGCAGGTATTCAGGCGCTGCCTCGGGGACCCGGCGTTCAGAGCTCGGGTGCGGGATCTCGGCGACCGGCGCAAGGAGGACATCCTCGGCGAGGGCGCCGCGCGCCTGCTCGCGTGCCTGCAGCAGGAGGGGCGCCTGGTCGACTTCCTCCGCGAGGACATCGGCGCCTACGACGATGCGCAGGTCGGCGCGGCCGCGCGCTCAATGCACGGGAGCTGCCGGCGGGCGATCGACAAGGTTTTCACGCTCGCGGCCGTGATCGAAGGCAAGGAGCGGTCCCCTGTCACGGTGCCCCAGGGCTTCGACGCGCTGGCAATCACGGTCGAGGGCAACATCGGCGCCAAGCCGCCCCTGCGCGGCGTTCTCCTGCACCCCGGGTGGAAGGCCGTCTCGGTGGCGCTCCCGCCGGTCGCCCATGGCCGCGACCCCGCGTTGATCGCCCCGGCCGAGGTCGAGGTGCGGTAGATGGCGGCCTCCAAGCCCCGCTATATCGTCGGCATCGACCTCGGCACGACGAACTGCGCGGTCGCGTACGTCGACACGGCCAAGGAGAGCATGCCCGTCGCGGTGTTTCCCATCCAGCAGCTCGTCGAGCCCGGCGTCGTCAAGAGCGAGCCGCTCCTGCCGTCGTTTCTGTACCTCGCCGCCGGGCCCGAGATACCCGCGGGCGGCCTGGACCTCCCCTGGGCCCGGGACCGGGACTTCGCCGTCGGCGCGCTCGCGCGCATCCTCGGCGGCAGGGCGCCAGGCCGGCTGATCGCCTCGGCCAAGAGCTGGCTCTGCCACGGCCGCGTGCGCAGGACGCAGCCCATTCTTCCGTGGGGCGCCGAGGACGACGTCCCCAAGCGCTCGCCCGTCGCGGTGCAGGCCGCGTACCTCGGCCACATCCGCGATGCCTGGAACCACGCGATGCGGCATGCGCCGCTCGAGCACCAGGAGCTCATCCTCACGGTGCCCGCGTCGTTCGACGAGATCGCGCGCCACCTGACGCTCGCCGCGGCCAAGGTCGCCAAGCTGGAGAACGTGCGCCTCCTCGAGGAGCCGCAGGCCGCGTTCTACGCCTACCTGGCGCTCCACGAGGACACGTGGCAGGAGCAGCTCGCGCCCGGCGAAACCGTGCTCGTGTGCGACGTGGGCGGCGGCACGACCGACCTGAGCCTCATAGGCATCACCCAGGGCCGCGTGGGGCCGCTGTTCACGCGCCGCGCCGTCGGCGACCACATCCTGCTCGGCGGCGACAACATGGACCTTGCGCTCGCGCGCCTGTGCGAGTCCAAGCTCGGCGGCGGCACGCTCGACATGGCCACCTTCAGCGCGCTCATTGCGCACGCCCGCGATGCGAAGGAGCGCCTTCTCGCGAAGGACGGGCCGGCTTCGGTGCCGGTCACCGTCCAGGGGCGCGGCAGAAGCATGGTCGGCGGGACGCGCGCCGTCGCGATGGGCCGCGACGAGGTCGCGAGCTTCATCCTCGAACGCTTCTTCCCGGCGGCCGGTCTCGAAGAGGATCCCGAGGACGCCGGCGACGATGCCGCCGAGTTCGGGCTGCCGTTCGCGCACGACGAGGCCGTCACGCGCCACATCGCCGCGTTCCTCAGGCGCCACGCGGCGGACGAATCGGCGGCGCCCCGGCACGTGCTTCTGAACGGCGGCGTCCTGGTGCCCGAGATCCTGCAGGAGGCGGTCGTCTCGGCCGTCGGTCGGATCACCGGCCGCGCGGCGGCGTGTCTGCCCGCCGACCGCTTGTTCCTGGCCGTCGCCTGCGGGGCCGCGTACTTCGGCAGGGCGCGCCACGGGCTCGGGCTCTCGATCCGCGCGGGAAGCCCGCGCGCCTACTACGTGGGCGTCGCGACCGAACGCGGCGAGAAGGCCCTCTGCGTCATGCCGCGCGGCGCCGCCGAGGAAGGGTCGGGAAGCTACGCCTCGTCCGAGACCTTCCACGTCGCCGCCAACAGCCCGGTGAGCTTCACCGTCTACGGCGCGACCGCCCGCGACGATGTCCCGGGCGATTTCGTCGACCCCAAGAACCTGACGGCGCTCCCGCCCGTGCGCACCATTCTGCGCTACGGCCGCAAGGGCGCCGGCGTGCAGGTGCCCGTCACGGTGCGCGTCGAGCTCACGGAGATCGGCACGCTCGACCTGTGGTGCGAAACGGCGCAGGCCGGCCATCGCTGGCGCCTCGAATTCGCGGTCGATGCCGAGGGCGATGCCGCCGCGGCGCGACGCGCCGCCCCCACCGAGACCGTGCCGCACGAGGTCATTGCCCAGGCGGGGCACGCGCTGCGCGCGTGCTTCGGCCCGCAGCGCACGCTCGATCCGTCGGCGGTCATCGCGGAGCTCGAGCGCCGCACGGCGCTCGAGCGCGAACGCTGGCCGCTCGGGCTTCTCAGGCCGCTGTGGGATGTGCTCATCGCCGTGCCCGAGGGCCGCGAGCTCTCGCCCACGCACGAGGGCCGATGGCTCAACCTGTGCGGGTATCTGCTCCGGCCCGGCTGCGGGGATCCGCTCGACGCCTGGCGCATGGGACGGCTCTGGCGGCTGTTCGTCACGGGCCCCCGGTTTCCCGCCAAGGCCGAGAGCAGAATCGAGTGGTGGATCTTGTGGCGCCGCGCGGCCGGCGGTCTCGACGAGGAGAAGCAGCAGGAGGTTCACGGCCACCTCGGCGCGCGGCTCCTGAAGGGCCGCGGCGAGACGCCGACCGCCCACGAGACGACCGAGATGTGGCGCGCCGCCGCGGCCCTCGAGCTTCTCCCCGCGGCGAAGCGCGAGGAGCTCGGCAGCGCACTCTTGAGCCGCATCGAGGGCGGCACGGCGCAGCCGGGCGAGCTCTTCGCGCTCGCGCGGATCGGGGCGCGCGAACCGCTCTATGCGCCCGTCGACACGGTCGTGGCGCCCAAGACGGCGGCCAGGTGGATCGCCCGCCTGCTCGCCCTCAAGTGGCCGAAGGGCTTCGCGCCCGAGTACGCGCTCATCCACATGGCGCGCCTGACGGGCGACCGCGGCCGCGATCTCCCCGAGGATCTCAGGGAGGAGATCGCCGCCCGCGTGTCGCGCGGGGAAGCCGGCGCGCGTCTCGCGGACAGCCTCTTCCAGGTCAAGGCGCTCACCGCCCAGGAGGAGAAGAAAGTGTTCGGCGACACGCTGCCGCTCGGGCTGAGCATCAAGGGATCGTTCGCCGCGGAAGAGTGACCGCGCCGAGAGATGCCGCGAAGCCGACCCGGCGTCGAGCGCCCGCGGCGGGAGCGGGTTCGACCGGTCCTGCGACACGGCCCGGGATTCGCTGCGCAACCGCGGGCATGGATCAACCCGCGGGCCGGGAAAGAAGAAGGCCGCCGCGAAGGCGCCGAGACACCAAGGGGCGCACCGCCCGCCGGCGCGGCGCACGTCGTCCCCGGGTGGAAACGGATCGCGGCATTGGCGTTCCGACCGATGCCGGCTCGCCGTGCACCCCTTCGTGCCTTCGTGGCTTCGTGGCAGCGTTCGTCGTCGTGCCTTCGAGAGTCCGCGGCTGATTCCCCCGGCCCCTGTCGCGAGTCCCTTCCTCGGGCCTTCGCGGCTACTTCCGGAGCCGCGCGGGAATCCGCACGCCGCGGACCATGTCCTCGAAGCCCTCGCGCGCGCGGATCAGCTCGTGCGTCTTCCCGTTGACGAGCACCTCGGCGGGCCTGAGCCTGCCGTTGTACCTGAAGCTCATCGCGTAGCCGTAGGCGCCGGCGTTCTCGACGACGATGATGTCGCCCTCGGCGATGTCCGCGGGCAGCTCCCGGTCGCGCACCCAGAAGTCCGTGTTCTCGCACAACTGTCCGCACAGGCCGAGCTTCGCGCGCGGGCTCTGCTCCTTCCCGTCGACGCGGATGCCGTGGTACGCATCGTACAGGGCGGGCCTGACGAGCACGTTGAAGCTCACATCGGTGCCGACGATCGTCGAGTACCCGCGCTTGATCGAGTGCACGGCGCCGACGATCCAGCCGGCATCCCCGACGATGGCGCGCGCGGGCTCCATGATGAGCCGCGGCGGCTTGAGCCCGTACGCATCGAGCTTGGACCTGAACATGTCGACCGACTTCTTCGCCGCGACTTCGAGGTCGAGCGGCGTCTCCCCCGGCCGGTACGGAATCCCGAGGCCCCCGCCGATGTCGATGAACTCGAAGTCGATGCCGAGCGTCGTGCCGACCTTGCCCACGATGTCCATGAGGAGCCCCGTGACGAACGGGAAATACTCCGCATCCGTGACGCAGCTTCCCGGCATCATGTGGACGCCGAAGCGCCGGATGCCGGCCTCGTACGCCATGCGGTACGCGTCCAGGACCTGGTCGGGATGCACCCCGAACTTGGCGTTCGGCCCGGCATTGGTGACGAAATCCCCCACGTTGCTCTTGCCGTAGCCCGGATTGACTCGAAAGCAGATCAGGTCCGGTTTCCCGAACCGCAGGACGCGCGGGAACAGCGACGCGTCATCGAGGTTGAAGATGACGCCGCTCTCCAGCCCCCGCAGGATGTCCTCGTCGGAGAGGAAGTTGCCGCTGAAGATGACGCGCTCCCCGTCCAGCCCGAGCTCCTTGGCGAGCAGGATCTCGTTGACGCTGGCCGCATCGATGCCCGCGCCCTCGCTCGTCACGATGGCGGCGACGGCCAGGTTGTCGTTGGCCTTGATCGCGTAGTACAGGTGAAAATCGGGGTAGTGCGTCCTGAACGCGGCCGCGACCCGCGCGTAGTTCGCGCGAATGCGCTGCTCGTCGTAGACGTAGGCCGGCGTGCCGTACGTGCGCGCGATCTCGCGCACCGGCACATCGCCGATGTACAGCGCGTTGTCGATGGTCTTCATGGCAGAGGCGCCTCTCCCGCGGCGGCCGCGCACCGCGCGCGGCGCGAGCGGCGATTGTATCCGAAGACGCCGCGGGCCGACAGGGGATCACTCCTCCGCGTGCAACGCATACAACTGGCACGGACGCAGCTCCAAATCCAGCACTCCGTCCGCCGCCGGCAGCGCCGCGCCGGAGACGGCGGCCCGCACCGGGCCGCGCACCGGCAGGCGGATCCTCGCCGCGGCCTTCGCGCCGAATCCGGTGTTGACGACCGCGAAGTACGTGCCGTGCCCGGGCGCGCGCACGACGCGAACGACGACGTCGCGGTCGTCGCACGCACCGGCAAGACGTTCGCTCGGCAGCGCCGGCATCGCGAGGAAGTTGGCGTTGAAATCGCGGACGTACGCGGGAAAGCCGCGGCCGAGATTGCCGCCGAGGAGGCAGCCCGGGTCTCTCGGACACGATCGCTCCTCGTGGCTGCGCCGCCCCGCGCCGGGACGCGCGCCGTTCACAGCACGAACTGCCTGAGATCCTCGTTCTTGGCGATGCCGTCGAGCTTGGCATGCACGTACGCGGCATCGACCTCGATCCTGCGCTCGTCGGTCTCGGGCGCGTTGTACAGCGAATCCTCGAGCAGCTTCTCGAAGATCGTGTAGAGCCGCCGCGCGCCGATGTTCTGCCCCGCGCGGTTGATCTTCGCCGCCAGCGCGGCGATCGCGCGGATGCCGTCGTCGGTGAAGGTCACATCGATGCGTTCGGTCGCGAGCAACGCCGCGTACTGCTTGGCGAGCGAGTTGCGCGGTTCTCTGACGATCCGCACCAGATCCTCCTCCCCGAGGTCCGAGAGCTCGACCCGCAGCGGGAAGCGCCCCTGAAGCTCGGGGATCAGGTCCCCGACCTTGGACACGTGGAACGCGCCCGCGGCGATGAAGAGGATGTGGTCCGTCCGCACCATGCCGTAGCGCGTGTTCACCGTGCTGCCCTCGACGATCGGGAGCAGGTCGCGCTGGACGCCCTCGCGCGAGATATCGGGCCCGCTCTGCGACGCGGGCCCGCAGACCTTGTCGATCTCGTCGAGAAACACGATGCCCGACTGCTGGACGAGCGCCAGCGCCTCGGTCACCGCCTTCTCGTCATCGATGAGCTTGTCGGCCTCCTCGGTCTCGATGAGCCGCCGCGCTTCGGCAACGGGCATCGACCGCTGCGTCGTCCTCTTGGGCATGAACCTGCCGAGCATCTGCTGCATGTCGATGCCGAGCTGCTCCATGCCGCCCGGCAGGATGCCCGTGAACGGCGAGCCCTGCTTCTCGACCGCGATCTCGACTTCCTCCTCGTCCGCCTTCCCGCTGCGCACGGCGTCGAGCGCCGGGGCCTCGCTCCAGCCCTTCTTGACGAGAAGCTCGGCGAGGCGCTGCTCCGCCCGTTCCTTGGCCTGCGCCTCCACCTCCCGCCGCAGCTCGGTCTTCTTCATGCCGACGCCGACCTCGACCAGGTCGCGGATGATCGTCTCCACATCGCGCCCGACGTAGCCGACCTCGGTGTACTTGGAGGCCTCGACCTTGATGAACGGCGCCTTGACGAGCTGCGCCAGGCGCCGCGCGATCTCGGTCTTGCCGACGCCGGTCGGACCGATCATGAGAATGTTCTTGGGCAGGACCTCGTCGCGCATGTCCGCGGCAAGCTGCTGGCGCCGCCAGCGGTTGCGGACCGCGATGGCGACCATGCGCTTGGCCTGGTCCTGGCCCACGATGTACTTGTTGAGCTCCTCGACGATGCGTTTCGGGGTCAGGGCGCGCACGGCTGCAGCTCCTCCACGACAATCCTGTTGTTGGTGTAGATGCACAGCCCGGATGCGATCTCCAGGCTCTTGCGCACGATGTCGGCGGCCGGAAGCTCGGTGTTGGCAAGCAGCGCCCGCGCGGCCGCGGCCGCGTAGGGTCCGCCCGAGCCGATCCCGATCACGCCGTCGTCCGGCTCGATGACATCGCCCGTGCCCGAGAGCAGCAGCGAGGTGTCCTTGTCGGCGACCGCCAGGACCGACTCGAGGCGCCTGAGTATGCGGTCGGTGCGCCACAGCTTGGCGAGCTCGACCGCCGCCCGGAGCAGGTTCTTGCCGTGCGCCCCGAGACACTCCTGGAAGCGCTCGAGCAGGCTCAGGGAATCCGCGGCGCTGCCCGCGAAGCCGGCCAGGATCGTGCCGTCGGCAAGCCGCCTGACCTTGACCGCGTTGTGCTTGACGACCGTGGCGCCCAGCGTCACCTGGCCGTCCGAGCCCATGGCCACGCCGCCCGCCCGCCTGACGCAGAGCACCGTGGTCCCCGCAAGGCGGGGCGCTTCTTCGCTCATGCCGTCTCTTCCTCGCACGGGAACGCTCCTTCCGGCGCCGGGCCCCGCCCGGGCGCAACGCTGCGAGTCTATCCAAAAAAGCCGGCCGGGGCCAGGTCCCGCGCGCGAGCCCCGCCGGGCCGAATCCCGCGCCGCCCGGCCGCCGGCCCCCCGTTGCCCCCCGGCAGTACGCAATGTAAGATAGTCGGTTTGTCTCCGCAGGGGTTCCCGCCCATTTCCGCAGACAGGCGCGCCGCCGCGGTCGACATTCCAGGAGGACGCATGGCGGACACCAGCGAATCCGGCCCGGGCACCGACCGGCGGCCGGTCAACGAGCAGCGGCGCCGGCGCATCGAAAAGATCGCCGAGCTCGAGGCGCTCGGCATCCAGGCCTATCCCGACCGCTTCCCGCGCACCCACACCCTCGCCGAGGCGGCCGCGCTGCCCGAGGGCGCGCAGAGCCTGGCGCTCGCCGGACGGCTCACGCTCAGGCGGCGCTTCGGCAAGCTCACCTTCGCGCACATTCAGGACCAGGACAAGGCCTTCCAGATCGCGCTCGAGCGCGACAAGGTCGCCACGGCATCGCTCGCCGGCAAGGACGCCTACGCGGTCTTCCAGCACCTGATCGACCTGGGCGATTTCATCGGCTGCGAGGGCGACCTCATGCGCACCAAGACCGGCGAGCTCACGCTCTCGGTCAGGCGCTTCACGCTGCTTGCCAAGTCCCTCAGGCCCCTGCCCGAGAAGTGGCACGGGCTGCGCGACCTCGAGCTGTGCTACCGCCAGCGCTACCTCGACCTCATCATGAACGCCGACACGCGCGCGCGCTTCACGCTCAGGCGCCGCGTCATCAACGCCTTCAGGCAGGCGCTCGACCGCGAGGGGTTCGTCGAGGTGACGACGCCGACCCTCGTCCCGACCGCATCGGGCGCGCTCGCGACGCCGTTCGTCACGCACCACCAGGCGCTCGACATGCCGGCCTACCTCAGAATCGCGCCCGAGACGTATCTCAAGCGCCTCATCGTCGGCGGCTACGACAAGGTCTACGAGTTCGCGCAGAGCTTCCGCAACGAGGGAATGGACCCCTCGCACCTCCAGGAGTTCACGCTGCTCGAGTACTACTGCGCCTTCTGGAACTACGAGGACAACATGCGCTTCACCGAGAAGCTCCTCGCCGAGGTGATCGCCGCGGCGACGGGCTCGCCCGTCGTGAAGTTCCAGGGCGGCGAGATCGACTTCACGCCGCCCTGGCCGCGCGTCGCCTTCAGGGACGCGCTCACGCAGCACGCGGGCGTGGCGCCCGAGGACTTCCCCACGGTCGAGTCGCTGCGGGCCGAGGTCAAGAAGCGCGCGCCCGACGTCGAGGGCATCGCGCACATGGGCCGCGGGAGCCTCCTCGACCAGCTCTACAAGAAATGCGCGCGGCCGCACATTCTCGGCCCCGCCTTCCTGGTCGGCCACCCGATCGAGCTCTCGCCGCTTGCCAGGCGTTCGGACGCCGATGCGCAGCTCACGGACCGTTTCCAGGTGCTCGCCGGCGGCCGGGAGATCGTCAACGCGTATTCCGAGCTCGTGGCGCCGCTCGAGCAACGCGAGCGGTTCGAGGAGCAGGCGGCCCTGCGGCGCGCGGGCGACGAGGAGGCCATGGCCGCGGAGGACGACTACCTCCTCTGCATGGAGTACGGCATGCCGCCCACATCGGGCTGGGGCCTGGGCCTCGAGCGCTTCCTCTGCCTCCTGAGCGACCGCGAGAATCTGAGAGATGTGGTCTTCTTCCCCTTCATGCGCCCGCAGTCCGACGCCGGCGCCGCGGCGGAAGCCGACGCCGCATCCGATGCCGGCGGCGCGCCGGCGACAGAGGGAGCATAGTCCGATGCGCACGCTCACGCCCGCAGACCTCAGGTGGCGCTGCCCCGCGTCGGCCTTCACCTTCGCAACGACGGCGTCCGTTCGCCCGTTGCGCGGCATTCTGGGACAAGACCTCGCCTTCGAGGCGCTCAAGACCGGGATTGAGATGCGCAAGCCGGGATGCAACATCTACGTCGCGGGGCCGAGCGCGAGCGGCAGGCGCGCCATGATCCGCGAGTGCCTGCGGCGCTTCAAGCCCGCGCTGCCGCCGCCCGACGACCGCGTGTACGTCAACAACTTCGCCGCGCCTTACCGGCCGCGGCTTCTCGAGTTCCCATCCGGCAAGGGCGACGACTTCTGCCAGGCGCTGGATGATCTGGTGGCCACGGTGAGGAAGGAGGTCGCCAGGCTGGCCCAGGCGGCCGCGCCGCGCAGCCGCATCGGGACGCTGCGCGCCCGCTTCGAGAAGCAGCGCAACCGCGTGCGCGGCGCCTTCGAGCGCGACATCAAGCGCCGGGGCTTCGTCCTCGGCCAGATCCGGACGACCGATGGCGTGCGGCCCGACCTCTTCTTCCTCCACGAGCGGAAGCCGACATCGATCGGCGAGCTCGAGGAGCTCACGCACGCGGGCAAGTTCCCCGAGAAGCGCTTCTCCAGGATCGGCCGCACGTACGAATCCAAGATGAAGGAATTCGGCACGGCGATGGCCAAGATCACGCAGATCGACCAGGAGTACGCCCAGGAGCTGCTCCAGCTCGAGCGCGACCGCATCGGCCGCACGCTCCAGGGGTTCTTCCAGGTCTTGGCGCGCGAGTTCCCGTACCCGAAGGTCGCGTCGCACCTCCGCCAGCTCAGGGACGGCCTGATCGACAAGATCAACCTGTTCAGGCCGCGGCCGCCCCAGGAAGGCCCCGACGGCGAGGAGCGCGACCGCTTCCGCGAGTTTCGCGGCAACCTCATCGCCGGCGGCGCGGACCTCAAGGGACCGCCCGTGGTGTTCGAGAACACGCCGACCTTCAGCAACCTGTTCGGCTTCATCGAGCGTCCCGGCGCGGATGACGGCGGCCTGAGCGATTTCCTGGACATCCGCCCGGGGTCGCTGCTTGAGGCCGACCGCGGATTCCTCGTCCTGAGCGTCTCCGACGTCCTGCAATCCGCGCCGCTGTGGACCGCCTTCAAGACGGTCCTCAGAACCGGGCACCTCGCGGTGCAGGAGCCCGAGGGCCCGCCGAACCCGGGGCCGATGCTCAAGCCCGAGCCCATTCCGATCGATGTCAAGGTGATTCTCGTCGGCGAGCAGTGCGTCTTCGACCTGCTGTACGACATGGACCCCGAGTTCCGCCACAATTTCAAGCTCAGGGTGGAGCTCGAGCCCGATTTTCCGCTGACTCCGTCGTTGCTGCGCAAGGGCCTGCCCGCGTGCATCGCGCGCATCTGCGGGCAGGACGGGCTCCTGCCGCTGGACCGCGGCGCGCTCGCCGCCGTGGCGGAGCACGGCGTCCGCATGGCCGGCAGGCGCGACAAGTTCACGGCGTCGCTCGGCAAGATCGCCGACATCCTCAGGGAGGCCGACTACCTGGCGCGCGGCCAGCGCTGCAGGCTCATTCGCGACCGCCACATCAAGGCCGCGGACACGCGCGCGATCCAGCGCGTCAACGCCTTCGAGCGCCGCATGACCGAGGCCATCGCCGACGGGACGATCATGATCTCCACCCGCGGGAAAGCCGTGGGCCAGATCAACGGCCTGGCCGTGTACGACGTGGGCGACTACACGTTCGGCCGGCCGTCCAGGATCACGGCGCAGGTCGCGGCCGGCCGCGCGGGCATCATCAACATCGAGCGCGAGTCCGGCATGAGCGGCGCGACGCACGACAAGGGCGTCCACATTCTCGCCGGCTACCTGCGCGGAATTTTCGCGCAGAAGCGCCCCTTGAGCCTCACGGCGAGCATCTGCTTCGAGCAGTCGTACTCGGGCATCGAAGGCGACAGCGCATCGGCAAGCGAGGTCTACGCCCTGCTCTCGAGCCTCTCGGGAGCGCCGCTGCGCCAGGACGTGGCGGTCACGGGCTCGATCAACCAGAAGGGCGAGATCCAGTCCATCGGCAACGTCAACGAGAAGATCGAGGGCTTCTACGACGTCGTCCGTGCGGCCGCACCGACGGGCGCGGAGGGCGTCATCATCCCCGAGAGCAACGCGGTCGACCTGATGCTCAGGGAGGATGTGCTCGCGGCGGTCAAGGCCGGTCGATTCCGCATCTGGGCGATCAAGACCATCGAGGAAGGCCTGGAGATCCTCACCGGCCTCAAGGCCGGCACGCGCCGCAACAACGGCGCATGGACGCCGGGGTCGGTGTTCGACCGCGTCGACCGGTATCTGGAGCGGCTCGCGCGCGTCCTCTCGGAGTACGACAGGTGGCGGACGCGGTGACACGGCGCGCGCCGGGGCGCCCCGGGCCTCCGCACGATGACGATGCACGGCGCGAGCGCTTCTGGCTGGTCCTCTGCGAGCGCGCGGTCTTCGCCTTTGCGCTCGTCTGCATCGGGTTCATCCTCATCTCGCCGCAGGACCGCCACCTGATCCCGCAGCGCATCATCTTCTGCCTGTGTCCGAGCGCCATCGCCGTGCTCGCCTCCCGGCTGCAGTCGCGTTTCCCGTCATCGTGGCTGCTCTGGGCGGTCAGGTACCTGGCCTGCCTGTTCTTCCTGCCGTTCTTCTTTCGCCTCACGGGCCAGATCGCGCCCCTCTTCCCCCTGGGGCGCTTCGATGACTGGATCATGACGCTCGACCGCCTGCTCCTCGGCGACCTGCACGCGAGCCTTCGCTTCCAGGAGATCTGGCCGCATCCGCTCTTCGGCGAGCTCATGTGCCTTTCGTACCTCGCCTATTACCTTTTCGTGCCCCTGTACGCCGTCGTCCTGATCGTCACGCGCCTCAGGCGGAACCCCGGCCCGTCCGCGGATGTCGCCTGGTACGCGGCATGCTGCGCGCTCGCCTACATGCTCCACTACCTGGCGTTTTTTCTCCTTCCCGTCGAGGGCCCGGCCTTCCACCTGGCGGGCGGCGTCACGCGCGATCCCGGCTACGCGCTGAGCGCGCTCCACCACTTCGTCGTGTCGGGCGGCGACGTGCCGGGCGGCGGCTTCCCCAGCTCCCACGTCTCGATCGCGCTTCTGCACGCCTTCATCGCCGCGCGCTTCGGCTGGCGCAGGCTGTGCGTGCTCGCCGCGGCCGTGACCGCGGCCATCTGCGCGGCGACGGTCTACACCCAGGCCCACTACGTTGCCGATGCGATCGGCGGCCTTGCCTCGGGCGCGCTCGTGTGGCTGCTCTTGACGGGCATAGAGAACGCGCGGCGGCGACGCGCCTCGCGCACGTGCCTGTTGCGACAGGCTCATAGTACCTGAGTCTCTCGCAGAGAGCGCGGAGGCGCGGAGGGCGGAGGGGGCCGCTCAGAGCCCGTTGACGCATCGCGTCATGCCGCGCTTCCCGAGCGTCTCTCAGCCCCCCATACCTGATCCGAATCGGCCGGGGCCATCTCGTGAACCGTCCCGATCAACCTCGGATTGAGTGCACGGTGCAGCACCATCGCCGTTGCCGGCGCCGACGTGCCGGTTGTACTGTCACGTATGGCTCTGCCCACGCATCCCCCGGCGCCTCCGTCCCTCTGCGCTCTCTGCGAGAGCCTTTCCTTCGCCGCCGGCACCGCGCTCCCCTTGCGCGCGACCTCGCTTCTCACGTACGCTGAAGAATCCCGGCGGCGCAGTCCGCGCGCCGCGCGGACGGAGGCAGAAACCAGGAGGACTCGACCATGCGTACGATCTTCATGCTTTTCGCGCTCGGCGGCGCCGCGACGGCCGGCGACGCGATCACGACCGCGACGCTCCTCGGCGAGATGACCGGCATGACCGCGCTCACGTACTTCCCGTCGCCCCGCTACACGACGGTTCAGTTCGCGAGCTTCGACCGCCGCGCCAGGGAGCCCTACGCGCCCGGCTGGTTCTCGAACGCCGACGGGTTCGGGCGCGAGCCGATTCCCGGCTTCGTGCGCACCGCGGTCGAGCCCGGCGCCGGCGGGGCCGGCACGTACGTCATGGCCGACGTCGAGGGCCCGGGCGCCATCGTCCGCACGTGGACGGCCGCCATCGACGGCACAATCAAGGTCTTCCTCGACAACGAGACGGCGCCGCGCTACGACGGCGACGCCGCGCCCTTCCTCGACAATCCCTACGCCGCGCTCGGGGGCGACGAAGGCCTGCTCGCGTCCAACACGTTCGCGCAGCGCGAGGCCGGCTACTTTCCCATCCCCTTCGCGCGGCGATGCCTCATTCACTGGATCGGCAACAAGGAGAACGTCCACTTCTACCAGATCCAGATCAGGCGCTACGAGAAGGACGCGACGGTGACGACGTTCGCGCGCGACGATCTCGCGCGCC
>JBFZCA010000179.1:0-14367 GCA_041308205.1 Planctomycetota bacterium
TCATGGCCGCGCGCTTCTCGGGCTGGTACAACTCCAAGCTCGGGCAGGCGCGGCAGAAGATCGAGAAGTGGCTCGAGGACTATCCGGACGGGAAGGTCGGCCTCATCCTCTGGGGCGTCGGCGACCACGGCGGCGGCCCCTCGCGCAACGATCTTCGCGAGGTCGACCGGCTGATCGCGCGCCGCAAGGACTGCAACGTCTTCCATTCGACGCCCGACGCGTATTTCAAGGAGCTCGGGCGCATGCGCGCGCGACTTCCGAGGCACGCCAAGGATCTCAACCCCTGGGCCACGGGCTGCTATACATCGCTCATCAGGATCAAGCAGAAGCACCGCCTGCTCGAGAACGAGATCTACGCGCTGGAGAAGATGGCCTCGGCGGCGGCCGCGAACGGCCTCATGAAGTACCCGCGCGCGGAGCTCGCCGAGGCGCTCCACGATCTCATGGTCGGCGAGTTCCACGACATCCTGCCGGGCTCCTCGATTCAGCCCGTCGAGGATGCGGCCCTGCGAATGTACGACCACGGCCTGGAAATCGCGGCGCGCCTCAAGGCGCGCGCGTTCTTCTGCCTCGCGCGCGGCCAGGCGAGGGCGCGTCCGGGCACGATCCCGATCATGGTCTACAATCCGCACCCCTACCCCGTGCGAACGCTGGTCGAGTGCGAGTTCAACCTGCCGGACTTCCGGGGCCTGGGCGACTTCACGCGCATTCACGTGCACGAGGGCGGCACGGAGCTGCCGGCGCAGGTCGAGCACGAGCTCAGCAACGTCCCGGTCGAGTGGCGGAAGCGCGTCGTCTTCCCGGCCGAGCTCGCGCCCTCGCGAATGAGCAGGTTCGACTGCACCATGGAGCCCCTCAAGAAGAAGCCCGCCGTGAGGCTCCGCGCCCGCGGCGGGAAGATCGTCTTCACGACGAAGGACCTCCAGGTCGCCGTCAACACGCGCACCGGGCTCATCGACCGCTACCGGGCGCGCGGCGTCGACTACGTCGCACGCGGCGCGTTCCAGCCCATCGTCGTGCGCGACAACGCGGACTCCTGGGGGATGCTCAAGAAGGCCTACCGCTCGGTCGAGGGCCGCTTCACGCTCATGGACGCGAAGGCGGGCTCGCGCTTCTCGGGGCTCGAGGACAAGGTGCGTCCCTCCGTGCGCGTCATCGAGGACGGCGCCGTGCGGGCGATCGTCGAGGCCGTGTTCGCCTGGGGACACTCGCGCATCTGCCAGCGTTACAAGCTGCCGAAGGCGGGAACCGAGATCGAGGTCGAGACCCGCGTCCAGTGGGCCGAGAAGGATCGGATGCTCAAGCTCGCCGTGCCGCTGGCGGCCGATCACGCCGCGTGCCGCTTCCTCGGCCAGGTCGCGTTCGGGGTCGGCGACCTGCCCGACGACGGCAACGAGGCCGTCGCCCAGAAGTGGGTCGCCGTCGCCGACAAGGCGCGGAAGACCGCCTTCACGTGCATCAACGCGGGCACCTACGCCGCCGATTTCTCGCCGGACGGCCTGCGGCTGACGCTCATGCGCTCGCCGGCCTACTCGTGCCACCCGTGGGAGAACAAGATCTTCCTCGCCGACGACCGCTTCTCGGCGCGGCACGACCAGGGCGAACGCGTGTTCCGCTTCTGGTGCAACGGCGGCCCGGCGCGCGAGCGGCTCGGCGGCATCGACCGCGAGGCGCAGGCGCGCAACGAGACGCCCGTCGCGCTGTCGTTCTTTCCGCCCGGTCTCGGCCGCGCGCCCAAGCCCATCGCGGTCCTCGCCGACGACGCGGTCGTCGTGTCCGCGATCAAGAAGGCAGAGGACGGCGAGGATTTCATCGTCCGCCTCTTCGAGCCGACGGGCCGGAGGCGCACGACCGTGCTCTCGCTGCCCGCGCTCGGGGTGCGCAGGAGGGTCGCGCTCGGCCCCTTCGAGATCAAGACACTGAGAATCAGTCCGCGGACGCGGAAGGTGCGCGAGGTCGATCTCGTGGAACGGCCGATCGGCTAGCGCGCACACGTTCTTCGCCGGAGCAACGCCATGCTGCTTGAATCGCTCACCGCCCTCGTCGGCCTCACGGCCATGGAGATCGTGCTCGGGATCGACAACGTGGTGTTCATCGCCATCGTGGTCGGCCGGCTGCCGGCGGCGCAGCAGCCCCGCGCGCGCAGCCTGGGCCTCATGCTCGCGCTCCTGACGCGCATCGGGCTCCTCTTCGCGCTCTCGTGGATGATGAGCCTGACGCGGCCCTTCGCCACGCTCGCGGGAGTCGACCTCTCCGGGCGCAGCCTGATCCTGCTCCTCGGCGGGTTCTTCCTGATCGGCAAGAGCACGCACGAGATTCACGCGAGGATCGAGGGCGCCGAGGAGATGCACGCGCCGGGCGGCCGCGCGCTCTTCGGCCTCGTGCTTCTGCAGATCGCGGTCCTCGACATCGTCTTCTCGCTCGATTCGGTGATCACCGCCATCGGCATGGCGCGCGCCCTGTGGGTCATGATCACGGCGATGGTGATCGCCATGCTCGTCATGCTGGTCGCGGCGGCGCCGATCGGCGACTTCGTCAACCGGCATCCGACGATGAAGGTTCTCGCCCTGAGCTTCCTCCTGCTCATAGGCGTCATGCTCGTCGCGGAGGGGCTGGGCAAGCACATCGAGAAGGGCTACATTTACTTCGCGATGGCCTTCTCGCTCCTCGTCGAGCTCCTCAACATGCGCATGCGCAAGAAGCACACGCCGGCGGCGCGGCAGGAAGGCGCGGCGGCGGCCGAGGCGACATAGCGGCGTCCGATGGCGCCCGCCTTCCTGGGCGGGCCATCTGTTCCACGGTCAAGAGCACCGCGCAAGGAGAACGCGCAATGGCGGCGACACACGAACCCGAGGCGGGCGGCCTGCCCGCGGCGAAGGCGGTCGAGCTTCCCGACCTGGTCGCCTACCAGGAGGGAGCCATCGTCAGCCGGACTTTGGCAAAGAAGAACGGCGGCACAGTGACGCTCTTCGCCTTCGACGCCGGCCAGGCGCTCTCGGAGCACACGGCGCCGTTCGACGCGATCATCCAGATCCTCGACGGCGAGGCCGAGCTCACCATAGGCGGCGCGAAGGTGCCGGCCCGCGCCGGCCAGACCGTGCGCATGCCGGCCGGCGTGCCCCACGCGGTCCACGCCCCCGCGCGCTTCAAGATGCTGCTCGTGATGGTGCGCGAGGTCGCGGCCGGGAAGTGACGGCGGCGCGAGGTCACGCGGCCGGAGGCTTTCCGTTCGGGGCACGATGCCGCGCCTCGACGCGGCGGTGCTGAATCTCACGGCTTGAACGGCACATCGGCGCCCTCCCTCGGGCGCGCGTCGAGTGGTATCGTGCCCGGCTTCCATTCAAGGGCGATGCCGACGTCGTTGTCGACCTTCGCCGCCAGCGCCGGGATGTCGACGAAACCCACGCGGTTGAGAAGCTGCGGCTTGTAGTTGCGGGCGTAGACGCATGCGTAGGACTTCCAGTGTCCACGCGCGTTCTCGAGGTGCGCGATGGCCGCGGCCCGATCCGCCGGTGCGCCGCCGGCATCGAACAGCGCGAGCGCCGCAGCACCCCGGATCTTCGAGGCGTAGTAGTCGCCGAGGTGCGCCATGGCCTCGATGTCGTCGAGCGTCGCCCGCAGTTCCCGGCCGCACTCCTTGCCTGCCGCCGCACGCAGCTCGGGCAGCAACGAGAGGGCGGCATTCGCATCGTTCGCGAGCGCGTCCGCCGCATCGAGCGGCGTCAAGCCGTTCATGGCATTTCCTCCGCGCACCTTGGCGCGCCACGCGAGTATGTCGAGGAACCCGCTTTCGGGCATCGTCCGCCCCTCGATGAAGTGCCGCACGGTGTAGAAGCCCTTGTGGCGCGGGTGGCTCAGGCACGCCTCGGGATACCACTTGAGATCGATGTCGCCCCAGAAAAAGCGCGTGATCCCGGGGAAGGTGTTCGAAGCCCGCGCCCACGCGGCGCACAGCTTCGGCGCGGACGCCTCGGGGAACCGTGCGGCGACCGCGCGCTCGAACACACCGTCGGGAAGCTCGGGGTCGAAGCTCAGGCGCCCCCACAACATGAAGCTTGCCCACTGCTTCTGCATGACGAGCTCGCGGGGCACGGCGGGGTCGATGCCCAGGAACTCCCGGCCCCAGCAGTAGCCGTCGGGCCCCATGTAGAAGCCCGCGAGCCTGTCCGGCGCCGGCAGGGCGCGCACGAACGCGCGCGCGAACCCCGGGTCGCACCACCTGAAGCTGTACACATCGTCGTTGCGCACGGTGAGCCACGTCCGCAGGCCGGGCGGGATCCGCGGCAGCGCCTGCGCGAGGAAGGGCGGCGCGGGCACCGAGTACATGTGCGCGATCGCATACTTGAAGCTCAGGTCGAACGGCCCCGGGTAGTCCTTCCACTCCCGGAGGATCTCGGCCTGCCCGGTCATGTGGAAGCGATGGATCAGGCGGAACGAGCGCCCCGGCTGCCGCGCGAGCGCATCGCGAATCCCCTCCCCGTAGGCCTTCCAGAGCCACCGCTCCTTGGAGAACTCGTCCTTGCGGTCCGCCATCTGCTCGCCCGCCGTCACCCCCATGCCCGCAAGCAGGGGATACGCGAGAACGGTCTCCCTGACGCTGGCGCGGAAATAGTCGATCGTCGTGCGATTGTCCTGGGCGGGAGTGATGCCGTGCTTCCCCGTCGCGCCGAACGTGAAGATGTTCCAGGTGAAGAGGTAGACCTCGATGCCGCGGTCGCGCGCGTGCTGCATGACATCGCGCCAGAACGCCGTCTTCTCCTCGATCGACATGCGCCGCACGACCCGGAGGTTCGCGAGCATCGCCGGCCTGACCATGTCCGAGCCCGTGTGGGAGAACGTGTCGTCCATGGGCGACGCGCTCCGCATCACATCGGCGAGGGCCACGTCGGGGTACTCGGGCACCTTGACGATCGATGGGAACGGATGAAGGCTCCACAGGGTGAGCACGTTGAAGCGATGCCGCGCCATGCAATCGAGGAATTCGCACCAGAAGTCCATGCTCCACATCTCGGGGATATTCTGCTGGGCGCCGTCGCTGTTGTCGGAGTAGCTCGGCGTGCGCGCATCGAGCGGGATGTTGAACTTGATGCCGCGACGGGCCACAAACGGCACGTGGTCGTCGTCCGCGAGCGCATCGAGGGCGCCGACTCGCAGCGCCTCCGCGACATCGAGGCCGCCGTACATGGCGCCCGCGGCATCGGCGCCCATGACGGCGATCGTGCGCCCGTCGCCGCCCCCCTTGACGCGAACTGCATAGGACTGCGGAGCGTCGTGACGCGGCGGCGCGACGGCCAGGGCGGCTCCGACACGCGATGCGCTCTCCGCACCGACGGCAAGCACGACGTCGAGCCCGTGCGCTTCCTTCCGGAACTGCGCGATATCGCGCTCGCCGAGCGGCATCCCCTTGGCATCGCACGTTGCGCGAAGCTCCGACACGGCGAAGCGCAGCTCGGGAATCGCGCGGTCGTACCACACGACGGCGTTCGAATCGGCGCCGTGCCCCCCGCAGGCGAAGAACGCCGCGGCGAGCAACACCGTCATGCGAAGGCCGTGTGCGGGGCCGTTCACCTGCGAAACCTCTCATAGAGCAACCGGGTCAGCACATCCATCACCGCGCCTCCCGCAAGGCCGTACCCGTCTTCCGGGGGCGGCAGGCCGGCCAGGTTTGCTTCGAAGGCGGCCTTCCTCTCGGGGGAGCTTTCGAGCTCCTGCATGCGGCGCCTGAGCTCCTCGGCCTCGATGCCGCGCGGCGTCGCCTGATAGGCGAGCTGCGCGAGCGCCAGCTCGCCGCCGTCGAGCCACATGAGCCCGCACCGGCGGCAGACATCGGCGCACATCGCGACGCCGGGCAGCCCGAGCGAGGTCCTGTCCATCGGGAGCGCGCACACCGGACACCTGGCCCGCTCGGCGCGATCGCCCTTGTACTCCGCGAGCGCCTCGGCCTTCAGCTCCTCGGTCGTCTTCCGATTCGTCCGCTTGAGGCCTTCCGCGCGCTCGAGGTCCAGGAGGTACCCCCGGCACTGCTCGCAGTGCGCGACGCGGAAACCCTCGTACTCGGTCATGACCAGATCGATGCGGCAACGCGGACAACTCTTCATGCGACACCTGCACGCGCACCTTCCGCAACGATCGACGCGCCGGCTACAGCGACCAGCCCGTCCGGTAGGGCGGGTCAAGGTAGCGGTTCGCGTCGCCGTCGTTCGTGATTCGCATCGCCTGCGCATCCCACTCAAGGAGCCGGCCGCCGCCCATGCGGAGAGCCAGCGCCCCGAGGATGCCCATCTCCGTCATCTCGCAGCCGAAGTCGATGGGACAGACCGTCTGCGCGCCGGTCTTGCACGCCTGCGTCCACTCGCCGTAGTGGTCGGGGACGCGGCGCAGCGTCTCCGGCGGCTGCCGGAAGTCGCGGAAGGTCTCCTCGGGGAGCAGCAGGCCCCCGCTCGGACCCCGCGCTCCGAACGGATTCCCGCCCCCGTATCCCGCGATGAGCTTCCCTTTCTCGCCGGCGAACAGGAGACCGCTCGGGGGAAGCGCGAGGGCGCGATCGAGCTCCATCGGCCGCCGCGGCTTCATGCCGCCGTCGTACCACGTGACCTGGAGCGGAGGAAGGTCGCCGCGGGCGGGGAACTCCCACGTGACCGTGTTGGCGTCGGACTGGCACTCCGGCGTGGGGACCGCCGCTGACATGCCCTCGCGCCGCACGGATCCGCAGCCGTAAACCGCCGCCGGCGCCCCGAGCCGAAGCTCGCGGAAGTACATGTGCAGCGTGTGGCAGCACATGTCCCCCACCGTCCCGGTGCCGAAGTCCCACCACGGCCGCCAGCGCCACGGGTGGTACGCGGAGTGATACGGCCGGAACGGCGCCGGTCCAATCCACAGGTCCCAGTTCATCCCGGCCGGCGGCGTCTCGTCCTCGGCCGGCCGGAGGCGCGAGCACGGGTACACCGGGTGGTCGCACCAGATGTGGAGCTCGCGCACGGGACCGATCGCTCCGGAGCTCAGAAGCTCCGTCGTGGCGCGCGCGCCCTCCGTCCCGGAGGACTGGACGCTCGACTTGGTGACGAGGCGCTTCGCCCCGAGGACGGCCTCGCGGATCTTCCTGACCTCGGCGACGCTGTGCGCGATCGGCTTCGCGCAGTAGACGTGCTTTCCGAGCCGGAGCGCCGCCATCAGGATGACGGCGTGGGTGTGATCGGGCGTCCCGATGATGAGGGCGTCGAAGCTCTTCGCCTCCTTGTCGAACATGTGCCGGAAGTCGTAGTGCCGCGAGGCGTCGGGGTACCTCGCGAAGACGTTGCCGGCGAGCTGGTGGTCGAGATCGCACAGGGCGACGACCCGCTCGCCCTTGCAGCCCGCCAGGTAATGCTGGCCCATGCCGCCGATCCCGACGGCGGCGATCGCCAGGGTGTCGCTCGGCGCCTGGAATCCCGCGCCGCCGAGGACCGCGCGTCCCACGGCGAGGGGCGCGACCCCGCCCAGGCCCAGGGCCGTCGCGCCCCGCGCCATGAAGCGCCGCCGGGAGAGCCCGCGGCCCCCGCCCACGCCTGCGCACCGGGACGGATCCGCGTCGCGCCTGTCGTTCACGTGTTGCATGGGAACCCCCTTTCGCGTGTGCATCGTTCACGATGCTAATCGCGGGCCTCGCCGCGGTCAATCGGCGGTTGAATCCGGAGACAGTCACCGGATTAGGCTTCACCCCATCTTGCCCGGCGGTTGATGGGGTGGTAGCCTGGAGAAACGGCCGCCGAGAAGGAGCCGTTCGTTTCCACCGCCGGTCGCATCGGACGCAATGCCGGGATAGGGCCGTGCCGGCGTGAACCGACGACAGGACGTGCCGCGGAGCCATGCACACATGCCCGAGATAAGCCGGTTTTTCGGGATCATCATCGCCATGTACTACAAGGAGCACGCTCCGCCGCATTTCCACGCCAAGTACGCCGGTCAACGAGCCGCGTTCGGCATCCAGGACTTGCGGATCATTGAAGGGCACCTGTCTCCGAGGGCCGTTTCGCTCGTCCTGGAATGGGCGTTTCGGCACAGAGAGGAGTTGCTTGAGAACTGGCGGCGGATCGAGCGGCGAGAAGAACTGCTCAAGATCGATCCCCTGGATTGAGAGGACGACGATGCGCTTCGTCACCGAGGCGGTGTATGTGTCCGGGTACAAGATCAAGGTCCGTTTCGATGATGGGGCTTGCAGGCTTGTAGATCTTGCCCCTCACCTGGACGGCCCGATCTTCGAGCCGCTCAAGGACATCGAGTACTTCAAGCGTCTCGCGCTGAACGACGATCTCGACACGATCGTCTGGCCGAACGCCGCTGATTTCTCTCCCGATTTTCTCTACGAGATCGGCGAGGAAGTCACGTAGTCATCTGAACACGGGTCTTCCGGATTTCGGTGACACGGGTATCGCTTGGTTCAACGCTTCCCTGAGAACCCGGGCCCGGAAATCGTCCGATGGGGAGGCCAACGAGGCGCCGCCGAGTTTCCGCAGAGCTTTCCGGTAAAGCGCCTCGACGGCCCACCCCCGATCGAGCGTTCCCCTCACGGCGAGCCGCCGCAGGACGAAGTAGCAGTTCGACCACGAGAGGCCGACACGCCCGTGCGCGGCGGCGACCCCGTCAAGGACCGAGACTTCTTGGCCCGCGAAGAAAACGTGCAGGGATCCTTGCCGTGCGCCTTCAGGCCATCGCAGTTCGACTCGCATCGTCACGGGGCTCCCGCTCGTGAGCGCCTGCGGCAAGGCCGAGCGCTCGAGAGAGAAGCCCTTCGGCCTGCCCCCCTCCGCTTCGCCGCCTGCAATGCGAACGGCGCGTACGCCGAACGAGGCGCCGTAACGCTCCTCGTCGCTGCGGGCACACAGTGTGAACTCCGGCGCGCACTCGCCGATGAAGTCGAACGCGCAGTCGCACTCGACCGTCACCGAGCCCCGGAACACGGGATCGAGATAGAACGAGCCGCTGCCGCCGGCCGCAAGAAACGGGCTCGCGAGCTCGACTTCGCCGATCGTGATCGTCTCGTCGGCCCGCGGCCATGCCTCGCCGCCTACGAAGAGCGACGCGCCGATCGGCAGGGAGACAAGATCTCCGTGAAGCTGCCCCAAGGAGTGGTATTCGAGCGCAAGCGCGCAGTCATCGACACCGTCATCGAAATCGAAGAAGGATTCGAGGCCCGCGCACAAGTCCCCTATAGTGGCGAAAATGAGCGCATCGACTTCTTCCGGCGGCATCCCTCCCGGCACGCCGATCTCGTCCCATGGCAGGAGCTCCTCTTCCCGTGAGCCTTCCTTGCGATCGCGTTGGATCGCTTCCATGTTCTCCTCGGGAAGACGCGCCGCATAGGCGAGCGCCAGGCGCGCCCTGCGTTGCGCGTCGCGGCGTTGGCCCGGCGAGTCGATGGGCACCATGCGGGCTCCCTCCACGCCGGAAAGGACAATCGCCGCCGCCATATCGCACAGGCGCGTGCCCGTCTCCTCGTCGACAATCGTCTCATCGCCGAGCAGGGGTTCGAGACGAGCGGCGAGGGACATCGAGAGATCGAGCCCGTCGAGCCCCTCGATCACATCCGCGCGGTAGCCGGTCGACCTCTCCGGGTCGATCGCGAGCGCAACCGCCAGTTCCCGATAGTGGTCGGGATCAGCTTCCCGGAGACGCCATGCCCACTGGGCGCGTGGACTCGGGTCGCTCACGTACCTGCCGGCGTATATGTCTGCAAGCGGCAGCGGCGCCCCTCCCCACCCGGCCTCTTCCAGTCCGCGAAGGAGCATCGCAAAGAGGTACCCATCCTCCCCGCCCGCCGTTTCTCCTCTGCGGTCTTCAAGAGCCATTCGAGTCTTCCGCATTCGCTCGCCCTCGGCACAGACCTGCTCGCGAATGCTCGGAGCCTCGAGCCCCCGGAGCACGCGCCCGATTTCAGGATAGCTCTGCGTATCGTCCAGCGCGACCAAGCTCAACCCCGCGAACGTACGAACCGCCGGGCTCGGATCGGCAAGGCCTTTGCGCAGCACGGGAAGCGCTTTTTCTCCGGGCGCCGCGACAAGCGAGGACATCGCGTGTGCGCGGACGAGAAAGCTCGAGTCTCCGGACGCAAGCGCGGCGAGCGCGTCGCCATTGCCCGCCGGGAGAGGGGGAGACGCATCGAAGAACTCGCCGTTCCGGCTGAACGCTCCCGCCTCGGGCACATAGCCGAGCGCCGCCGCGAGCACCCAGCGTCCTTCCTCGGACTCCCCGAAGATCGCCCGCAACCTCTCGGCCGAAGTCCCGAACGGAACGGCGTGAAGCGCCATGACGAGCAGATTCGGGTGCCCCTTCGGCGCGGCGGCGAACAGGCGTTCCTTGGAAGACGCGGAAGCTTCCCGGGCGAATTCGCATGCCACGGATTGCAGATGCAGCGGATCCTCGATGCGCGGCGCAATATCGACCAGCCGATCCGCATCCTCGGGTCTCGTGCAATCGACAAAGACGCCGAGCAGACGGCCGGAATCGGCGCCGCCCTTCGAATACCCCTCAAGCGCGGCATCGGCGAGCCCCGGATCCTCATCGATAGTGGGCCGTCGTTCCCCGCTGCCGGCCGGAAGAATGCCGGCGCGGGCGCGCGCACGATATCCCGGCTCGACGGGAAACGCGATGTCCGCGGCCCATGCAGGCAACCGCGCCGGGGACCCGCGAAACGCCTCGCCGTCGAGAACCTGCGTCCACTCCTCGTCCGTCAGGCGCGGCGTCGTCACTTTCTTTTCCCACTCGTAGAAGCTGAAGACCCCGCCCCGATAGAGCTGCAGCGCGGCCGGGATCTCGACCACCCTGCGAGTCGAGACATCGCGAACGCGTTCGGGAGGCGCCGGCCTGATCACGAAGATCTCGAACGCGCGGCCGATCGCGGCATAACGCTCGAACCGCAAGGGAATCGATTCGTCCGAATACGTGGCGAAGAGCACCGCCTGGGGCATGTCATCCTTGGGTTCATCGAGGGGATCGCTGTAGAAGTGAAGCGAGCTGAGTCTGCCCCCGTATCGCTCCAGCAGGTCGCGCTCGGCGAGCGTCAGCGCCTCGTCGCGAAGCTGCTTCTCGGCAATGGCCGCGATCATGTCCATGAGCTCCGCGAATCGTCCGAAGCTCCCGCTGACGGCGCCCGGCGAAGGCCGCGCTCCTTCCTCGTCGTCCCGCGTCGTCGCCGGGAAGGCCCCACACCGATCCAGGAGGTCGTGCGTCTTTCTCGAGAGCGCTCCCAGCTTTCGGAACACGTGCGGGTAGGGCGCCACGTAGCCGCTTGGCCGCGGCGGTTCCTCCGATATACCGAAGACTACGACGAGTTCCTTGGCGTGGAGCTCGAACTGATGGCGAATCGACACCCACCCCCCGAGTCCCGACAACGTGCACGCAGTCCCCCACGCATCGGTGCGGGTGAAGGCGGGCGCTTCGGCAGGCAGCGGCGCGAAGATACCGGCAAGCGTTTCCACGCAGTCCTTGTAGAGCGCCGGCGCCGAGCGCGCCAGCGTCTCGGACCCGAGTTCGCGAACCCTCGCGATTGTTGCCGGCGTCGCTGTCCTTTTCCGCCGGAGCAACTCGGCCGCCCGCGCATCTCCCATGGCCAGAACGACGTGCAGAGGACTGAACTCAAGGCGAGGCTTCACTTCCAGCCGTCCTATCCGAGTGCCGAACTCGGCCTCCCACGTATGCCGCGCCGGCAAGAGACGCAGTCCCTGGGTTGCCGTGTCGGCAGCGCTGACGTACGTCACCAGATCCAGCACCTGATCGTTGACGCGCGGAAGCCGCAGCGCCGCCATCTTTTTTCCGAACTCGGGCAACGCGGCGGACAGCGCGTGCACATCGAGCGATGCGGGCGCTCCCGGCAGCGCATCGAGCGCCTCGGCCGCTTCGCGCAGCGTGATGTCGTCAGGCGGACCAAGAAGCGCATCGAAAGGCGCGCTGAACTCCGCAAGCAGGTCTCGAAGCTCCGGGTCGCCGCGCACGCACCACGCGAGGAGAAGCGCGCTCGGAAGCTCTGCGTTCTCGCGCACTCTGAAGCTCGTGAGCTCGTACCACTTGACGGCTCGATAGTAATCGGCCAGAAGGGGCTCATCGGCATAGAAGCCCGCCGGCGCCAGGTGCCCGAAGAGGAAGGGCTCGCCGCGGCCGAAGATCGCGGATTCGGCAGCCTCACCCTTGCCGATCAATTCCCGCTCGCGGGCGGCAAGCGTCCGCGATCCCTCCGAGAGAACGCCGAGATCGGCCTTCTCGTCCTGCAGCAGGAGTCCGACCGCCGCCCAGGCTTCGAGCCGGTCCTTGGCCTCGCGCCACGGCGAATCCCGAAGCCGGAGCGCCCCGATGTCCGCGCGCAGCCGTGCCGATATCGCCGCAAGACGCGGCGCCTGCGCCCGTTCGAGACTTCTGAACCCTTCGGTCAGCATGACCTGATACGTGCGTACGGCGCTGTCCACCGTAACGAAGGGCGGCACATAGGCCGCTTCGAAGCTCGCCAGGTAGGGACTGAAGATCTGGCGGTGCTCGCGCGGCAGGATGACGAAACCGTGTGTCGAAAGAAGTGCGCGAACGTGCTCGTCGCGCGGGAGGCGTTCCATGCCGCGCACCTTGGAGAGATCATACGGAAGACCGAGCGCCGCGGCGCCATCCGCGGCACGCGCCGCCCGGGCAGTCATCACGAGGAGCACGGCGACCGCCAGCGACAGCGACCGCTCGTGCGCGATGAGGCGTAAGAACTGCATGGCACTCTTCTCCGGCGCGCACCAGGTCTACGAACCGGCTTCCATGAAACAAGACGCGCGTCGCGCGGCATCGTTGCAGCTCGTGCCGCCCGTACGGACATGCTACTTGTTCGCTCCGGGCCGGGCAAGCCGCTTTTACATGCATCGGTATTGTCCCCCCCCGGGGGCTCGACTACGATGGTCGCGGCGGCCGGAGAGAAGAGGAGGCGCGACATGCGGCGGCGGGAATTCCTCGGACGGCTCGGAGCAGGTACGGGGCTTTGCTTCTTCCGGGGACAGTCACCGATTTCCTGCGGGAAATCGGTGACTGTCCCCGTACCTGCGAGCGACCGCATCACGATCGGCGTCATCGGCACCGGCGGGCGCGGGACGTGGCTCGCCTACGACCTGCTGCGCAAGCCCTCGGCCAGGATCATCGCCGTCTGCGACGTGCACGCGGGGCGGCGCCTCGCGGCGAAGCAGCAGGTCGACACCGCTTACGGCAGGGCCGAGTGCGCCGCCTACAACGACTTCCGCGAGCTCCTGGCGCGGGACGATCTCGATGCGGTCGTCATCAGCTCCCCCGATCACTGGCACGCCCTCCAGACGATCGCCGCGGCGCGCGCCGGCAAGGACGTCTACTGCGAGAAGCCCCTCACGCACACCGTCCGGGAGGGACGCGCCGTCGTCGAGGCCGTACGCCGCTACGGCATCGTATTCCAGCACGGAACCCAGCAGCGCTCGGAACGCTCGTTCCGCGCCGGCGCCGAGCTCGTCCGGAACGGGAGAATCGGCACGCTCAGAACGATCCGCGTGGGCGTGCCCGAGGGGCAGCGCATCGGGCCGCAGCCCGTGACGCCGGTGCCGCCCGAGCTGGACTACGAGATGTGGCTCGGACCCGCGCCCTGGGCGCCGCACACGCCCAAGCGCGTCGAGTCCAGCCATAGCTGGTACTGGATCTCCGACTACTGCGCCGGCTACATCGCGGGCTGGGGCGTCCACCACGTCGACAGCGCGCAGCAGGGCAACGGCACGGACCTCACCGGGCCCGTCGAGATCTCGGGACACGGCCTCTTCCCCGACGAAGGCCTGTACGACACCGCCGTCAGGTGGCGCCTGGAGTGCCGCTACGCGAACGGCGTCACGCTCGTCGACGCCGATGTCTCGCGCGAGCGCATGGGCGTCACGTACGAGGGGACGGAGGGAACGGTCTACACGTGGCGCGACGACCGGCTCGAGACCTCGCCGGCCTCGCTCCGCGACGAGATCATCGGCCCGGACGAGTTCCACACGTACGCGAGCGACGATCACATGCAGAACTTCCTGGACTGCATCCGCACGCGGAAGGAGACGGCCGCTCCGATCGAGGTCGCCCATCGCTCGACGACGATCTGCACGATCGGCGCGATCGCGCTGCGACTGGGGCGCACGCTCACGTGGGACCCCGAGAAGGAACGCTTCGAGGGCGACGAAGAGGCGAATCGTCTGCTGGGCAGGCCCATGCGCGAGCCGTGGCGGCTGTGATGGGAGAAGGACGCGCACCATGAACCACACGAGAAGAACGAGACATGCCGGCCGCGCGCGGAGCAGCGGCGCCGCGCTCCGGCGGCGGATCCTTTCCCTGGCCGCAGCGCTCGCCGTCTCGGCCTGGCAGGGCGCCGAGGCCGCC
>JBFZCA010000180.1:0-4648 GCA_041308205.1 Planctomycetota bacterium
ACGTGCAGCACGCACACGGCATCGGCGCGCAGCTCCGGCACCGCCGCGCACGGGCGGTCCTCGCGGATGGCGCGCGCGGAGGCGAGCGCCCGCACGTAGGCGGGGATGGCGATGGCGGCGAGGGCGGCGCAGAGCCCGAGGACGATCCACCGATCGTTCGTCCGGCGCGCGGGGGCGCAGAGCAGGCGCTCCAGATCCTCGTCGCTTCTTTCCATCAGCGCATGTTCCTTTCGCGCGGATGTCGCGCCCGCGCCGCGCTCCTTCGCGCGCATCCGGCGGTGCTGCGGGGCGCCGCGCGGCGCATGCACGCCGCCGCGGTGACGGACGGGGCACTGCTCAGACGATGTCGATCTCCTCCTGGTCGTAGACGCGCTCGCAGTACGCGCAGCGCAGGCGCAGGCTGCCGTCCTTGGCCTTCGACACCGAGAAGCGGGTCCGCACCGTCTCGTGGTTGGTGATGCAGCTCGGGTTGACGCAGCGGACGAAGCCCTCGACGACCTCGGGCGGAGTGACGGTGTATTTCTCGACGACCTCGTAGGATTCGATGATGCTGATCGTCGCTCTCGGCGCGATGAGCGCGATCTTGGCGACCTCGTCGGGCGAGAGCTTGCGGTTCGCGATCTTGACCACGCCCTTGCGGCCCATGACGTGGCTCGAGAGGTTGATGCCGATCGTCACCAGATCCTCAAGATCCGAGAGGATCCTCACCACCGTGAGCGTGGCGTCGGAGGGGATGTGGTCGATCACGGTGCCGTGCTCGATGGCGGGCACCTGGAGAACGGTGTGCTGCTCCTTCTTGGACATGACGGACTCCTACACCAGGCCGAGCACCAGCGCCAGGATCGCCTGCCTGACCGGCACGCCCAGGCCGGCCTGCGCGAAGTAATAGGCGTACGGCGTCCGATCCACGTCGGTCGTGATCTCGCCCACGCGCGGGAGCGGGTGCAGAATGCGCAGGTTCGGCTTGACGTGCGCGAGCATGCTCGCCTGCAGCACGTAGGCGCCCCGGACGCGCTCGTACTCGAGCTGGTCCGCGAAGCGCTCCTTCTGCAGGCGGACCACGTAGAGAATGTCCAGCGAGTCGATGCACTGCTCCACGCGCTCGCCCTCCAGGCACGGGACGCCGCGGTCCGTGAGGATCTCCTTGATGTGCCGGGGCAGGGCCAGGGACGGCGGCGAGATGAAGACGAGCTCGCAGGGGAAGTGCGAGAGCGCGATCGACAGCGAGTGGACCGTGCGGCCGTATTTCAGATCGCCCAGGAATCCGATCCTCAGCGGCGGCGCGCCGGCGGGGCCGAACAGCGGGTGGGTCTTCCTGATCGCGAAGAGATCGAGGAAGGTCTGGGTGGGATGCTGATTGGCGCCGTCCCCGCCGTTGATGACCGGGGGGGACGCGGCCTCGGCCGCGAGGCGCGCGGAGCCCTCCTGGGGGTGGCGGATGACGAGGACATCCGCGTAGTTCTCGACCATGCGGATCGTATCGAAGAGGCTCTCGCCCTTCTTGGTCGACGTGTTGGACGCGTCGGCGAAACCGATCACGCTGCCGCCCAGGCGCTGCATCGCGGACTCGAACGAGAGGCGCGTGCGCGTGCTCGGCTCGAAGAACAGAACCGCCATGACCTTGCGGCTCTTGAACATCGGCAACTGGCCGCGTTCGGCCTTCTCGGCGGCGGCGAGGATCTGGAGGATCTGCTCGCGCGAGAAATCCGCGACCGATATGACGTCGCTTCCGGCAAACGACATGGTGCACTCCCAGAGCTCGGCGTTCGATTGAGAATCGAAGACATTATAGTTAAAGAGGCGCGGGGTTCAAGAGAGGCTATAGCCTCTGGCCTACAGCCTCGTATACCATCGCTCCCCGTGAAACCGCCCCCTCAGACCCGTCCCGTCATCGTGCTGGACGCCGGCAAGGTGCTCGTCGATTTCGATGTCGAGCGCCTTTTCGGAGCGCTCTCCCTGCGCGCGGGGCGCGCGGTCGGCTTCCCGCTCCCGCCGGCGCTCGACCGGCTGCTCCACGACGTCGAGATCGGCGCCCGCCCGTGGACCGAGATCCCGGACGCGGTCGGCGACCTCCTGGGCATCGCCGTCACGGCGGAGGAATGGCGCGGGCTGTGGCTCGGGATCTTCACCGGCGAGGTGCCCGGCATGCGCGCGGCGCTCGCCGAGCTCAAGACGGCGTACACCCTCGTCGCGCTGAGCAACACCTCGCAGGTGCACTGGGAGCACGTGGTCGCGCGGTATCCGATCTTCGGGCTTCTCGACGGCTGGGTCGTGTCGTACGCCGAGCGGGCCGCCAAGCCCGATCCGGCCGTGTATCGGGCGGTGATGGAGCGATGGTGCGGCGGCGGGCCGCCGCGCTTCTACACGGACGACATGCCCCGCTTCGTCGATGCGGCGCGGGCGCTGGGCTGGGATGCGGAGGTGTTCGCCGGCGCCGATGCCTTCAGGCGCGCGCTCGCGCGGCGCGGCGTCACTTGAGCGCGATGGACGTCTGCATGACCTCGAAGTCGGGGTTGAACGTGAGCACCTCGGCCACGGCGATGAGCTGCGGCACGTCCTGCCAGTCGAACGCGTCCGCCAGGCCGCGCGCCATCTGCCCCAGCGTCACGGTCTCCGTGCCCGCGACCTGCGCCGCCGCCTTCCAGAAACGGTCGAGGACGAGCAGATGCTGCTTGCGGCACAGCTCCTCGCCCGCCTTGTCGAGGATCTGGCCCACGCGCGCCCTGGTGATCCCGAACGCCCGGGAGATCTCCTCGTACGTGCGCATGCGTTCGTTCCTGGCGTTGAAACGCTCCGCGAGCACCGCCGCGAAGGACTCCTGGAGCGCGGTCTTGAACCAGCAGTCCAGCATGCGCTTGAACGAGCGGTAATCGACCGCTCCCTGCTGCTTGGCGAGCGTGCCGAGGAGCATCGCCTTGACCGCGTCCTGCACGATCTTGAGCGTGCCGTAGTGCGAGTTGCGCTCCTCCAGGAACCGCGATGCCGGTATGATCAGCATCTGGCCGAGCGTCTTCACGCGAGTGCGCTCGCAGAGGGAGAAGGCGCGCACGGAGAGCGCCAGGTCCTGGATCTTCATGTGCGCGCACCACTCGGGGCAGTACTTGGGGGTTCCGAAGAGCGCCGGCTCCAGATCCGAGAACAGCGGAAGCTGCATGAGCGTCTCCTCGGTCGGCGGCTTGCCGAAGATCGCCGCGGGATTCTTGACGACCGAGCGCGCCTTCCAGATGACCACGCCGCCCAGGCTCTGAATGGCCTGGCGGCGGACCGAGGCGATCTCGCGCCACGTGGTCAGCCCGAAGCCCTCGAGGGTGATGAAATCGACGAAGCGCACCGCGGCCATGTCGTACAGCGTCTTGACGCCCAGCGCTTCCAGACAGCGCCGGGCCCAGGCGCCCATGCTGGAGAGCAGCATGGCGATGGTGGGCCGCCGCTTCGCCTTGCGGCCGCGCAGGAGGCCGAGCCGCTTCTGGACCGCGAGAAGCCGCTCGTGCACGGCCTTGCCGCAGCCCGGGACCTGGAGGACCTTCTCCACGTTGAGCGCCAGAAATTTTTCCACGCTGTTGACGCCGAGCGCGCGCAGCGCGCCCTCGGCGCGGGCGCCGAGCCCGAGGTCGTGAATCTTGACCGTCCGTTCCTGTGCCATGACTTGTGATCCCGCAAAACAATCGGTAAAGGTACGCGCCGCCAGAGGCGCAGTGCACCAAGAGCGCACCCAGTCTAAGAGATGCCCCGGGGCTTGTCCAGTGGAGGAAAGCAAAATCTCGCAGACTCTTTCGTCCGGCCGGCGGCGGCGAACCCCGTTGGTTCATGAACGCGGCAACATGCGCCGCGGCGGCCGATTGACACCGCTTCACGGCTGCGCGTAAGATGGCGCATGAAGGGCGCGGCGGCGTTCCGCGTGGAATGAGTCGCCGATGGAAGCCGCGGCGGCGCGCGATGGCCCGCGCGCGGCGCGGACGGGTGAACGCGCATCGCACGCGATGCCGGCGCGGGAACGGCCGCGCCGGGGGCGCCGGAGCAGTGCGGCCGGGAGGCGAGAGCGATGGATGTGATCGATGTGCTTCGCGCGCGGCGCAGCGTGCGGTCGTACGAGGCCCGAACGGTCGAGGAAGACAGGCTCATGCGGGTGCTCGACGCGGCCAGGATCGCGCCGTCGGCCAAGAACATGCAGGAGTGGAAGTTCGTCGTGGTCCGCGATGCGGGGACGCGCGCGGCGCTCGTGCCGGCGTGCGCGGACCAGGCGTTCGTGGGCGACGCGCCCGTGGTGATCGCGTGCTGCGCCACGGTCACGGACTACGCCATGCGCTGCGGGCAGGTTGCCTACCCGATCGACGTGGCGATCGCGATCGACCACATGACGCTCCAGGCGGCGGCCGAGGGGCTGGGCACGTGCTGGATCGGCGCCTTCTACGAGTCGCAGGTCAAGGCGATCCTCGAGATTCCCGAGGCGGTCAGGGTCGTGCAGATGCTGGCGCTCGGCTATCCCGCGGAGCCGCTCGTCCCGGCGGCGTCGTCGGCGAAGAAACGCAAGAAGCTCGAGGAGATCGTCTGCCGCGAGAAATGGTCATGAGGGGTGACGGCATGCCGACACGACGAACGTTTCTTGCCGCCGCGGGCGGCGCGGCGGCGCTCTCGCTGGGCGCGGCCG
>JBFZCA010000181.1:0-21607 GCA_041308205.1 Planctomycetota bacterium
GGCCGCGCTGCGCGATGGTGCCGATGCGGTGCGCGCCGCGGGGGCGCCCGAGCCCTTCACGGGGGTCGTCGATCTTGCCGACGCCGCGGCGGTCGAGGCCTTCTATCGCGCGGCGCGCGAGCGGCTCGGCCCGCCCGACATCCTGATCAACAACGCGGGTTACAACGCGCGCAAGGCGCCGCTCTGGGAAGTCGCGCCCGACGAGTTCGACCGCATGCTGGCCGTGAACCTGAGGGCGCCCTTTCTGCTCATGCGGGCGGCGTTCGCCGACATGAAATCGCGCGGGGGCGGGCACATCGTCAACATCCTCTCGACGGTGTGCCATTTCGACAACGAGGCCATGAGCGTCTACACGGCGGCGAAGAAGGGTCTCATGGGTCTGACCGACGTGTTCAGGAAAGAGGCGCGGCCCTTCAATGTCCGGGTGTCGTCGATCTATCCCGGCGGAACCGACACGGCCTTCAGGCCCTCGCCGCGCCCCGACTACCTGAAGCCCGAGAGCGTGGCCGAGGCCGTGTATGCGGTCGTGACGCTGCCCGCCGAGCTGGTGGTGCACCACTTGACGTTCCGGCCCATGATCGAGACGAATTTCTGACACGAGGAGCGGCCGATGCGATTCACCAGGCGATCATGTACCGCGGCGCTCGTTGCGTGGCTGTGCGCCTCGGCCCCGTGCGCGCAGGACCGCGGCGCGGATGTCGCGGACATCCCGTCGAAGGAGATCGAACTTGCGCTGCAGAAGAAGGACGCGCCGGAGGCGAAAGACGCGCCCGCGCAGACGTATTTCCTCATCGGGCCCCGCAAGGGCGCCAGGAAGCCGGCGAAGGGCCACGCGCTGCTCATCGTCCTGCCGGGCGGCGACGGGAGCCGGGAGTTCCATCCCTTCATCAAGCGCATTGTCAAGCACGCGCTCGGCCCGGACTTCATCGCGGCGCAGCCCGTGGCGCCGACGCATGCGATGGCGGCGCAGGTCGTGTGGCCGACCGCGAGGACGCCGGGCCTGCACGGCGCGCCCGCGACGGAGGATTTCGTCGAGGTCGTCATCGCCGACGCCGCCGCGCGCCTGCCGATCGACCGCACGCGCGTCTACGTCATGGCGTGGTCGTCGAGCGGCCCGGCCGCCTACGCGATCTCGCTCCGGAAGGAGAAATCCGTGACGGGCTTCTTCATAAGCATGTCCGTGTTCCAGCCGATGGGGCTGCCGCCGCTCGATGAGGCCAAGGGCGAGGCGTACGTGATCGAGCACTCGCCCGATGACAAGGTGTGTCCCTTCGCGATGGCCAAGGACGCCGAGCAGCGCCTCGCCGCGGCGGGCGCGAAGGTGAAGTTCGTCCAGACCTCGGGCGACCACGGCTGGTCGGGCGACGTGTACGGGCGGATGCGCGCGGGAATCGCGTGGCTGGAGAAGAACCGGTCCGCGCCGGTCGCGGGCGAGGGGCGGAAGGAAGCCGCCGGGAAGAAGAAGTAGGGCATCGCACGCTCCGGCGTGCGGCCGGGCCCGTCGCTCTCGACGGGGGCCGTGTCGACCGCGACAAAGGAATCCGCCGCGAAGGCACGAAGGGAAGAATGCCGCGAAGACACGAAGGCACCAAGGGAGCGCATGCGCGCTCGCGGCTGCCTGTTGTCTCATCGGCAACCGGCGGGCGTGACCGGGAAGAAAACCGTACGGAACGATGCGGGCTTTCCCGCCGATCCTTGGTGCCCTGGCGCCTTCGTGGCAGCTTTTTTCCTTCACCGGCGCTCGGCGTGGTCGATGTCCGCGGCGGCGGGGGCCCTCCCGGCGGCGTGTCCCCTTCGGCGGCGGAGGTCACTCCTGCGAGACGCAGACGCGGTTTCTGCCGCTTTCCTTGGCGGCGTAGAGCGCGCGGTCGGCCGCCTTGAGCAGCAGCTTGGTGGACGCCGTGGTTTCCGAGCGGGCGGCGATGCCGATGCTCACCTGGACATGGCCCGTCACGCCGGCGACCTCGAAGAAACTGCCCTCGACCTTGGCGCGGACATGCTCGGCCACGATGCCGACGCCCTGCTCGTTCGTGTCCTTGCAGATCACCAGGAATTCCTCGCCGCCGAAACGGCAGACGACATCGCTCCTGCGGACGTTCTCGCGCAGGACCTGCGCCGTCTGCTGGAGCACGAGGTCGCCCACATCGTGGCCGTGCGTATCGTTGACGGCCTTGAAATGGTCGATGTCGATGATCATGCAGGCGATCGGCCGGCCGTAGCGGACGGCGGTGCTCCATTCCTGCTCGAGCCGGTCCAGCGCGTAGCGGCGGTTCGCCAGCCCCGTGAGCGGATCGGTGAGCGCCGCGCGCTCGAGCTTGCGGTTGGCGACGCTCAGCTCGGCGGCGTAGTGCTTGATCTCCTCCTTGTCCCTGGCGACCTGCTCCTGCAGGTTGACGATGCGGCGCGCGGCGCGCACGCGCGCGAGAAACGCGCGGGGGTTGAACGGCTTGACCACGTAGTCATCCGCGCCGGCGTCGAACGCCTCGACCAGGTGGCTCTCGTCCTCGCACGCGGTGAGCATGATGACGTAGATCGATTTGGTCTGCTCCGATTGCCGCAGGGCCTTGCAGAGCTGGATGCCGGTCATGCCGGGCATCATCCAGTCGGTCACGATGAACTGCGGGCCGATCTCGAGCGCTCTCCTGAGGGCGGTCTCGGCATCCGCGGCGGTCTCCACCGTGTGGCCCTCGTGCCGGAGAAGCGCGCCGGTGAAGTCGAGCAGCGCCGGGTCGTCGTCGACGACGAGAATCCGCATGCGTTCGGGATCCTTGTGATCGGCGTCGGCCTGCGCTTCCTCCCGCCCGGCCTGCGCGATCTTGTCCTCATCGGCCTTCGTCGTCGGGACGCCGAGCAGACGCCCCAACTGGCGCCATTCGCCGGCGGCGGCTTCGAGCATGTCGGCGAGGGCCACGGGATCGAGCCCCGTCTCCTCGGCATGCGCGTGCAAGGAGGGAAGGGCCGCGGGGCGCATCTTCTCCTCGGCCCTGCAGGCGGCCGACATGTGTCGGGCGACGTGCAGCAGCGTTGCGAGCCGGAAGTCGCGCGAGACGGGGTCCAGCCCCGAGTTGTACGGGTCCTCCTGGCAGCGGGCGGCCTCGACGAAGACCGCGGGCAGCCCCCAGTCCTCGAGCATCGCCGCGGTGAGGTCGTTGTGGTCGAGCGCGAATTCCTCGCGCTCCACGCGGCAGAGTTGCTCCTCCTGCGACGCACCCGCGGCGCCGAGCACCTCGGCGTAGCGGTCCGGGTGGATCGTGGCCAGGGCGAGACGGCCGATCTGGCACAGAAGCCCGAAGGAGAAGGCTTCGTCGGCGTTCGCCGACTTGATCGCGCCGGAGAGCATCTGCGCGCTCACCGCCGTGGCGAGCGATTGAGACCAGAAACCCTCGTAATCGAACTTCCGGCAGGGATTGTTGCGGTAGCTCGAGAGGAGCGAGAAACCGAGTGCGATCTGGCTTCCCCGGTAGACTCCGATGCGGATCGTGGCCTCCGTCACGGCGGCGGCGGGGCGGCCGGCGCAGCTTCCGGCGGTATTGGCGTACTTGAGGATGCGCCCGGACAGCGCCGGGTCGCACTTGAGCACCATGGCGAGCTGTTCCACCGTGGTGTTGGGATCCTGCGTCAGGCGCAGCACCGCCAGCGCCACGCCCGTGGGAGACGGCAGACGTCCCGTCGCCTTGAGCTCGTCGATGCGGGTCTTGTTCTTCACGAGCGAATTCAGACTCCCGTCGGTGCGGGTTGCGAACGCGCAACGAGCAGCCGGCGCCGGCCACGAAGAGCGCGTGCGGGGCGCCTCCCTGTCGCGTCCCGGGCAGCCCGTCCTGGAGTGCCGCAGAAATCTACCCCGAGTCCCGGGAGGAAGGAGCCGCGCCCGAGGTGCGGCAATCGCAAGTACGTGCGGCGCACGCCGGATGCGGGGATGGGAGGCCGTGCAGCCGCGGAGCACGTGGGGCGCGGCGCGGCATATTCTCGGACCATGCCGGCGTGTGGGGCGCGCGCCGCGGCAATCCGGCGCCGGACGGCGCGCCCGGCCGGTCGGGCGGCGCTACACGCCGTCGCGCGCCTGCCGCCGCAGCTCGGCCGCGGAGCGGTTCGTCTGCGGGGTGTAGCCGGGGAGCGGCAGGATCGACGCGTGGATCGCGTCGAGCAGCCAGCTCGGCTGCGGGAAGAACGAGTTCTCGAGCTCGGCGGGCGGCGTGATCCAGTTGCGCGAGCCGACCATCGCCACGGGCGCGTCCAGGTGATTGAAGGCGAACTGCGAGATGTACGCGGCGATCGTGTTGATGTAGCTCCCGCGCTCGCACGCGTCGGAGGTGATGACCAGGCGGTTGGTCTTGGCGAGCGACTCGATGACGGGCTCGTAGTCGAAGGGCACCAGGCTCCGCCCGTCGATCACCTCGGCCTCGATGGAGAACCGCTTCTTGAGCGTCTCCGCGGTCTCGATGGCCGTGTAGAGGGTGGGGCCGAACGACAGGATCGTGAGATCCCTGCCGGGGCGCTTCACCTCGGGAACTCCGATGGGGATCTCGTAGCTCTCGCGGGGCACGCCGCCCGCGCGGAAGAGCTCGGTCACGCCGTAGGTCTTCTGGCTCTCGAAGCAGATCACCGGGTCGTTGCCGCGCAGCGCGGCGATGAGCAGCCCCTTGGCATCGTACGGCGTGGCGGGGTAGACCACCTTGAGGCCCGGCATGTGGGTCGTGAGCGCCGACCAGTCCTGCGAGTGCTGCGCGCCGTACTTGCTGCCGACCGAGATGCGCACGACGACGGGCATGGGAAGGTCGCCGCCCGACATGGCCTGCCACTTGGCGAGCTGGTTGAAGATCTCGTCGCCCGCGCGCCCGAGGAAATCGGCGTACATGAGCTCGACGAGCGCGCGGCCGCCCTCCAGGGCGTAACCGACGGCCGAGCCGATGATCGCGCCCTCCGAGATCGGCGCGTTGAAGAACCGGTGGTAGGGGAAGCTCTCGGTCATGCCGCGGTACACGCCGAAGGCGCCGTCCCAGTCGCGGTTCTCCTCGCCGTAGGCGATCAGGCGCGCATCGCGGTGGAACTCCGCGATGATGCCCTCGAAGAGCGCGTCCCGGTAGGACACGGCCTTGGACTCGGGCAGCGGCGTGCCGCCGGCGAGCCCGGCGCGCTGCTTGGCCGCGAGCGCCTTCCAGCGGCTGTTCTCCTCGAGCGGCTTGAGCGCATCGCCCGGCCGGAGCGGCACGGCCGGCGACTGGGGGACCTGCGCGAACATGAGCTTCGCGATGCGGTCGGGATGCGCGGCCGCGTCGATGCGGGGCGAGCGCGCCGCGTCGGTCGCGAGCTTGAACGCCTTGACGACCTTGGCCTTCGCATAGGCGTCGAGCTTCTCGATGTCGGCGGCGCCCGCGAGCTTCGCCTGGAGCAGGCCGTCGGCGTACTCGCGCAGCGGGTCGGCCTTCTTCCACAGCTCGATCTCCTCGCGCGAGCGGTAGCTGCTCGCGTCGCTCGGCGAGTGCCCGCTCTGGCGGTAGGTGAGGATGTCGAGGAGCACCGGCCCCCGGCCCGACGCGATGAGCTCGCGCTTGCGCCTGATCGCGTCGGCGACCGCGAGCGGGTTGTTGCCGTCCACGGTCTCGGCGTGCATGTTGTGCGGGTTGACGGCCGCGCCGATGCGCGAGAGCTGGTCGAATCCCATCGTCTCGCCGCGGGGCTGGCCGCCCATGCCGTAGAAGTTGTCCATGAAGGCGAAGATGATCGGCAGGCCGCCGCGGCGCTTCTCGGGCCACAGGGTCGTCAGTTGCCCCATGGAGGCGAAGTTGAGGGCTTCCCAGACCGGGCCGCACGCGGACGAGGCATCGCCGATGTTGGCGATGACCATGCCGGCGCCGTCCATCACGCGCTTGAAGAGCGCCGCGCCCGCCGCGATGTCGCCGCTGCCGCCGACGATGGCGTTGTTCGGGTAGATGCCGAAGGGCGTGAAGAACGCGTGCATGCTGCCGCCCATGCCGCGGTTGAATCCCGGCTCGCGGCCGAAGATCTCGGCCAGGAGCCCGTAGAGGAGGAAATCGACGGCGCGCTCGAACGTCGCGCCGGCCGGGTCGAGCGCCTCGGTGACGGCGAGGGTCGCGCCGCCGTGGTACTCGCGCATGATGCGCTCGAGCCGCGCGCCGTCCAGCGCGCGGATGGCGGACATGCCCTTGGCGATGATCTCGCCGTGGCTGCGGTGGCTGCCGTAGATGTGGTCCTCGATCCCGAGGGAGAACGCCTCGCCCACGGCCGCGGCCTCCTGGCCGATCGAGAGGTGCGCGGGGCCCTTGTGGTCGTAGGCCATGCCCTCGTAGGTGCCCAGCTTCTTCACGGCGTCGAGCATGCCCTCGAACTCGCGGATGAGCGCCATGTCGAGGTAGATGTTCCGCGCGGCCTCCGCCGAGAGCCACTGGCCCGCCTTCACCTCGTCGCCGACCGTGCGCCGGTACTGGTTGATGGGAATTTCCCCGAGCTTGAGCAGGGAGGGGCGCCTCATGACCGACGGATCGACCGTGAGCTGTTTTACCATGCGTGTACCTCGGTGACTTCGTCACGTCCGCCGCGCGGGCACAGGCCTCCGCGCCGCGCGGTTCGCCCGCAACGGACCCCGTATTGTAGCAGCACCGGCGCGCGCTTGACAAGGTCTTCCGCGGGCTCCGCGCCCCCTTCTGCCGCCGGGCGCGAAATGCTATAATCATCCTTCTCGGCGGTATTCTCTTGACGGTATTCGAGGTGCACACGTGACAGATGCCGGAACTCGTCCTCTACGTCCGCGGAGGAAGGCGCAGCAGCCGAAGCCCAAGGCGCCGCTCTGGGTCATCCTGGTATTCATCGGCGTGCCGTCGGTGGCGATCGTCTGCATGGCAGGCTACATGATCCATCGCGATTTCCTGCGGGCGCCGCCGCCCGAGCCGCCGCCGCCGCCGCCCGACCCCTCGGCCATCGTGAAGGAAGCCGACATGCTGTACCGTTCCGCGCTGAAGGACAGGGCGGCGGCGCTGGCGAAGTCCAAGGAAGAGAAGGACGCCAGCATCGAATTCAATTCGGCAATCAAGAAACTCAAGCAGTCGCAGCAGATGTACCGCGAGATCATCGACCGGATCATGGCGGAGAACGACGGCAAGCTCCCCGAGGACTACCGCGGGTACGAGAACAAGATCACCGAGATCCAGCGGGCGCTGATCGACACGGCCAAGATGAAGAACTTCTAGCGGCGCGGCGGCCCGGGTCGCGCGCCCGCGCGGCGGGGCGCCGGGAGGCGGCGATGGAGAAGCAACGGGTCGGACACGATGACGCGCGGCTCGCACAGCGCGCCGTGGAGAAAGACCTTCTTGCCGGCGTCATCCTGGCGATCGCGATTCCGGTGCTCGCGTTCCTTCTGGCGCGGACCCTGGACCTGCAGGGCTGGGGCGAGGGCCCCCCGAAGCCGTCCGGCAAGCTCGAGCGCCCGCCCATGTCGGTCGTGCATGCGCGCGACATGCTGCTCGAGCTCAAGCGCCTGTACGATGAGAACTACCGCGCCGTGTTCGTGCCGCGGGTCGAGCGCGCGAAGAGCGCCGGCACCATGGAGGACCATTCGCGGGAGTTCAAGTGCGCCGAGAGCGTCTTCGCCGAGTGCCGGACGATTCTCGCGCGCCTGAGGGACGAGCGCGCCCGCCCCGACAACGAGCTCCAGCCCGTGCTCGCCGATATCCAGCGCTGGGAGCAGGAGCTGGCGCAGGCGGCCGAACGCCACGACGAGCTCAATCCGATTCCGAAGTCCTTTCGGACCTGACGGGCCGCCGCCCGCGCCGGGCGCCCGAGATTATCGGCACCTGCGGGCGGCGCGCCGGCCCGCCGCCTTCCTGTTTGCGGGAAGATGAGAAACAACGTAATCTTATGCGGAGGCGTTCCGCCGCCGTGCGGCCTGCGCCCGGGGAGGGGACAAGGGAGACCGTTTCCACCGCATGGTCGAATTCAAGGCCGGAGACCGGGTCAACAACCGCTACGAGATCCAGCGCAAGCTCGGCGCAGGCGCGATGGGCAGCGTGTACGAAGCCCTCGACCTGGTCGAGAACCGGATCCGCGTCGCGCTCAAGGTGCTCGTCTCCGACACGCTCGAGGATCAGGACCTGTGGGCCCGCGGCGAGTACGAGGCCCTGACGCGCCTCAGGCATCCGAATCTGGCGCGCATGTACGACTTCGGCCGGATCCAGGGAACCCACGACTACTTCATCTCCTCGGAGTTCATCAAGGGCCTCGACCTGTACCGCGCGACCGAGTACACGAACTACGAGGACCTGACCGACATCATCGTGCAGATCTGCCGGGCGCTGGAGTACATCCACTCGCAAGGCTACGTCCACTTCGACGTGAAGCCGGACAACATCCTCGTCACGCGCTACAAGTCCGCCACGATCAAGGAAGGCTCCAAGGCGATGTGGACGGAGGAGGCGCCGGGGGACGCGGCCTATCTCAAGCCGAACGTGAAGCTGATCGATTTCGGCCTGGCCGAGAAGCTCACGGGCTCGTTCGACTTCGCGATCAAGGGCACGCTCAACTACCTTGCGCCCGAGATGATCGACGGCGGCAAGCCCGATCGGCGCGCGGACCTCTACAGCCTGGGCGTGACGCTCTACCAGATCGTGAACCGCGACCTGCCGTTCTACCACGAGTCGGGGTCCGGCGGCCGATCGCTCAAGCGCAGCGAGCTCTTCGAGATCCACATGAAGAAGCTCCCGGAGTATCTCCGGGTCGTGACCATGCGGCTCCTGGCCGAGAAGCCCGAGGACCGCTTCCAGAGCGCGAAGGAGGTCATCGAGGCGCTGAGCGCCGGCAGCGGCGTCCACTACGAGCTGGAGACGCCGGAAACGCGCTCCTCGTACCTGCACACGACGACCCTCGTCGGCCGCCAGGATGAGTTCAACGCGCTGAAGGAGTACGGCCGCGGCGTCTTTCCGCAGATCCAGAACCGCCTGGGCGACCGCATCGAGGGCAAGCTGCGGCCGCCGCTCATCCTGGTCAGCGGCGAGATCGGCTCGGGCAAGTCGCGCCTGGTCGAGGAGTTCCGGCATTTCCTGCGCCTCAACTACGTCCAGGTCTACGCCGGCAACTGCTACGACGGCCGGAACGATGCGTACCAGCCGATCGTGGAGGTCCTCAAGCAGCTCGCCACGCACCTGGGGCGCGAGCACGCCGTCTTCCAGCGCTACAAGGATGCGCTGCTGCGGCTGCTCCCGGAGTTCCGCACGCCGCAGGACATCGAGAAGCCGCTCGGCCTCAGGCCGGACCAGGAGAAGCTGTACTTCATCGACCGCATCGTGCACTTCCTCATCGACGCGTGCCGCGACCAGCCGTTCACGATGCTGCTCAACAACCTGCACTGGGCGGACGAGATGTCGGTCGAGTTCCTCGGGTACTTCCTCCAGAACGTGCGCGAGGAGGATGTCGTCAACCCCGACAACCCGCTGGGGCTGCTCGTCGTGGCCACGTTCCGGACCGACGAGAAGATCCCCGACCACATGCGCGAGCTGCTCGGGTCCCTCCGCGAGGAGAAGCGCTGCGAAGAGATCATGATGCGGCGCTTCAAGCGCGACCGCGTCAAGGAGCTCATCAGCGCGATGCTGCACCTGGCGGACATCCCCGATGACTTCATCACGGCGGTGGCCGAGCGCACGGCCGGCAACCCGCTCTTCGTGGTCGAGATGCTCAAGTCGTTCCAGGAGCTCGGGATCATCCGCTCGAGCGAGTCGGGCTGGGTGGTGGCCCCCACGGCCGAGCTGAGCGCGCTCGATGTCCCGGCCAACGTGGAGCTCGCGCTGCTCAGGCGCCTGGAGAACCTCGAGGCCCTCGGCCGCGAGCTCATGGAAGTGCTCGCCGTGGCCGAGCGCGCCGTCGCGCCGAATCTGCTGCAGATGATCCCGCGCTTCGGCGCGGCGCCGCTGCTCAACCACCTCAACGAGCTCGAGGACAAGGGCTTCGTCGCCAGCCAGATCCAGGACGGCGAGAAGATGTTCGGCCTGGATCAGCCCACGTTTCAGGAGACGATTTACCGCGCGCTGCCCGAGGGCAAGCGCCGGCAGATTCACGGCGAGTTCGCCGATGCGCTCAGGCAGGCGTTCGCGAAGTTCGAGGACGAGGTGCTCGAGGAGCTCGCGCACCATTACCGGTTCAGCGACCGCCTCGACACGGCGCTCGAGCTCGCGTTGCGCGTGGGCGACCGCCTGAAGCGCATCTACGCCAACGAGAAGGCCTACGAGTACTACGCCTACGCCGCGGAGATGCTGGCCGAGCGCGAGCTCGGCGGCCCGCGGTGGGTCCAGACGCAGGAGTACATGGGCGAGCTGTGCCTCACCCTGGGGCGTTTCGACGAGGCGACGCGCATCTACAACACGCTCCTGGGACCGGATATCGCGCCCAAGCTCGCGCCCGCCGCCAGGGGGCGCTTCGCGCGGCAGCGCGGCAGGGTCTGCGAGATCCTCGGCGACTACGACCACGCGCTCCACTGCTACCGCGATGCGCGCGACAAGCTGTTCGCCGCCGCCCAGGAGAGCACGGAGCTGCAGCTCGAGAAGATCTGGGCGATCAACGCGCTCGGCGGGTTGTACGTGCGCATGGGCAAGTACGACCGGGCCATGAAGATCTCCATCGAGGCGCTCAAGATCATAGAGAGCACGAGCGAGACGATCGAGCACGCCGTCGTCTTCAACACCATCGGCGGCGCGAATTACTACAAGGGCAACCTGCCGCAGGCCATCGAGTTCCAGCGCCGGAGCCTCGAGATCCAGGAGAAGCTCCAGAACGTCCCCGAGATGATCCTCACGCTCAACAGCCTCGGCAAGAGCCACCAGGCGAACGCCGAGTTCGCGGAGGCCGAGCGGTGCTTCCGCCGGGCCATGTCGCTGAGCGATGAGATCGGCGACTCCTACGGGCGCGCGCTCTCGTACAACAGCCTGGGCTGGTTCTACCTGGAGGTGGGGGACCTGGCCAAGGCCGAGGATGCGCAGACCGCGAGTCTGCGGCTCTCGCGCAACTACCGCATGCGCCAGTTGAGCCAGGAGAACTACGTGCTCCAGGGGCTCATCCTGCAGGGCAAGGGCGAGTACACCAAGGCCGAGGCCAGCCTCTTCCGGGCGCTGACCGCGCTCGCCAAGCAGGGGAACCGCTGGGAGCTCTGCAATCTGCTGCTCAAGATGGCCGAGCTGCACGTCAAGACCGGCAAGTACGACGATGCCGACCGCATGGTGCAGGACGCCGAGCGCCTCAGCGAAGATCTGGGCATCTGCCACCTGCGCATACTCTGCACGCTGCAGCACGGCAGGCTCCTCAGGGTGCGCGACTCGGCCGGCGAGGCGCTCGATGTGCTCAAGGCCGGGCTGGCGCTCGTCACCGGCGAGGTGAATCCCGAGGTCGCGGGCGAGCTGTACTACGAATTCGCCGAGACGTTGCTCGTGCTGCGCAAGATGGAGGAGGCCGAGCAGTTCTTCGGCAAGGCCACCGAGAAGGCCAAGGAAGTGCTCGCGCGCGTGCCCGCCGACCTCCAGCAGGCCTACCGCGCGAAGCGGGCGGCATGGATGCAGGGCGCGCCGCCGCCTCCGGAGACCCCGGCCCCGCCGCCGCCCCCCAAGGAACCCGAGATCCGGGAGGAGACGCAGCGCCTGGAGCTGGTGACGAGGCTCACCTCGGAGTTCGCCTCCGGCATGGCGCCCGAGGAATGCCTCTTCCACGCCTTGGCGGTGTTGACCGCGTACCTGCGCGCGCAACACGGCTTCCTCCTGCGCGTCGAGGACGAGGAGCAGGTGCGCGTGCTGCTCGCGTGCGACAAGGACGGCAAGCGCGTGAGCCAGCCGTCGGCATTGATCGCGAGCGAGCTGATCGGAGATGTGCTCGGCGGAGAGCCGATCTTCTGCACGAACACGGTGGACGACGTGCGCACGAACGAGTACGAATCGGTGTTCACGCACAACCTGCGCGCGGTGGTGGTGACGCCCTTGAAGGCGGCCGGCTCGGTCGCCGGCATGCTCTACATAGCCAACCCGACGGCGCAGTCTTCGCAGGACAAGCTCAGGATGGTCGTGAGCAGCTTCGTGCCGATCTTCGCGCTGGGGCTGTTGCAGTGCCGCGCGGCGGCGCGCTGACGCGCGGCCGGCGGGTCACGGCGCGGCGGCGCGCCGCTCTTCCTTGACGAACTTCCCATCGACCATGTACAGCCTGCGGTCGGCGCGCTGGGCCAGATCGCGGTCGTGGGTCACCATCACGAGCGTGGTTCCGTGATCCTCCAACCCCGCCGCCGGGACGGCGGGGTTCCGTCCGAATACAGGCGCCGGGAATTCACGCAGGTCCGAGGAACGGAGGCACGCGCCGGTCGTCGAGCACCGGAACGGCCGGAGGGAGCACGCGCGGGAGGGGAGACGTGCGGCGGCTGCCGTCAGGGCGCGGGTCACTGCGCCTGGGCGCGCCGCTCTTCCTTGACGAACTTCCCATCGACCATGTACAGCCTGCGGTCGGCGCGCTGGGCCAGATCGCGGTCGTGGGTCACCATCACGAGCGTGGTTCCGTGATCCTTGTTCATCCGCCACAAGAGCGCGAGGATGCGCGCGCTCGTCGTCGTGTCCAGGTTCCCCGTCGGCTCGTCGCAGAAGACGATCTCGGGCTGCGCGATGAGCGCGCGCGCGATGGCGGCGCGCTGCTTCTCGCCGCCCGACAGCTCGCGCGGCCGGGCGTGCGCGCGCGCATCGATGCCGACCTCCGCGAGGAGGTCCGCGGCGCGTTGCCTGATCGCGGCCTTCCCGCGGAACCAGAGCCGCGGACCGGCGCGCATGAGCAGCGGCAGCGCCACGTTCTCCAGGACGTCCAGGTCGGGGAGCAGGTGGTACATCTGGAAGACGAAGCCGAACAGCCGGTTTCTGATCCAGCCCTGCGACGGCCCGGGCAGGGCCGTCAGGTTCATGCCCTGGAAGCGCGTCTCCCTGCCCCCGTAGTGGACTTCGCCCGCGTTCGGCTCGTCGAGGAGCCCGAGGATGTTCAGGAGCGTGCTCTTGCCCACGCCCGACGGGCCGACGATGGCGAGAATCTCGCCCTGGTGCACGTCGAGCGAGATGCCCTTGAGCACCTCGGCCTCGCGGCCGGGCGCGTAGCACTTGACGATGTTCCTGCCCGCGAGTATCGGTGTCATTCGGAGTGGATCGCCGCGATGGGATCCTGCCGCGCGGCCCAGAGGGCCGGGAGCAGGCTTCCCAGAAAGCCGCCGAGCACGGTGAAACCGCTGATCATGATCAGATCCCAGAGCTTGATCGCGACGGGGATCCTGTCCATGTAGTAGATGTCGGGGGGAAAGAGCCGCCACTCGGTCCAGGCGTAGATCACATCGTGGATCGCGTTGATGTGCTCGCAGAACGCCAGGCCGCTCAGGAATCCGAACGCGAGCCCCGCGACGCAGATCGCGCTCCCGTGGATTATGAACACGGTGAACACGTGGCTGCTCGGCGAGCCCACGGCCTTGAGGATGCCGATGTCGCGGCGCTTCTCGATGACGCTGAGCGTGAGGATCAGGAAGATTATGGCGCCCACGAAGGCGTCGACGATGCCGATGATGAGCGTGACGATGCCCTTCTCGACCTCGACGGCCCGGAGCAGGTTGCGCTTGCGCCCCTCCCATGACTCCGTGTAGGGCCGGAAGAGGCCGACCCGCGAGGGCGCGCCGAGGATCCGCTGGACGTAGCGGGGCAGAATCTCGCTCTCGATCGTCCGGCTCGTCGGCGCCATGAGGCTTCGGTAGTCCTGCACCGCGACCTGGATGCCCGACACGCGCCAGCCGCCGGCCGCGAAGTTGTCGGCGTCCGGCAGCTCCGGATCGTACAGGTCGATGAACTCGCAGGCGGCGCCGAGCGGCATGTAGAGGGAGCGCCTGTCGTTCTCGAAGAGCCCCGTGTGGAACGCGCCGACCACGAGAAACTCGCCCGTCCTGAGCTCGCCCTTCTGCGGCGAGTAGGTCGTGAGCTGGATGACCGAGCCGAAGCTCGCGAGCCGGCCGGGGCCGATGATGGCCTGGATGCCGAGGATGACGGGCGGCGGCAGCTTCGTCTCCCACAGCGCGGCCTTCTCGGGCGCATGCCGCGCGTACTGCTCCTTGTGCGCCTGCCAGATCCGGTCGCGATGCGCGGCGCTGAAGAGCCGCACGATTTCCTCCTTGGTGAACGGCGCGCGGTCCTCGGGCCTGGTGATGGGCTCGTCCTCGTTGCGGAGGATCCGCGCGAGTTCCTCGTCGCGCAGAAGGTAGCGGGCGAACTTGCCGACATCGGCCTCCCTGACGGGGTCGATGCCCTTGACCAGCAGGTAGTCGGTGAGGGGGCCGGCGAAGGTCTGGGCCTGGAACATCGCCATGGTCTCGACGTACGGCGCGACGCCGGTCACCTGGGGGAGCTTGCGGATCTCGGCGCCGATCTCCTCGGCGAACGGCAGGTTCATGGGTTTCACGGTCGTGACGATGAGGTCGGAGCTGGTGCCCCTGACCATGTCGCGCATCTGGTCGCCGAAGCCCTGGAAGACGGAGCGCACGACGATGAGCGTGAAGACCGCGAGCACGACCGCAACGACCGCGGCGCCGGACATGATCCAGCGGGCGAGCAGGTAACGGCGTGCAATGAACAGGAGATACATGGCTGCTCCGCGCAGTGTCGGTGTATGATAGTACGCGGCGAGCCGCGCACGGACGGTCCTCGCGCCGGCGGCGTGCGCCGTGCCGGGTCGGGCGACCCACGATAGTAAATGCGCGGCGGGCCCCGCGCAAGGGCAGGTGTCCGTTCGCCTGAAGGACGGCGAGCACATGGAGAACCGACCGGAGGTGCGCGCGCACCGTTTCCGTCCGCGGGAGCGGTTGCGCACGAAGAGGGAGTTCACGGGGCTCTTCGAGCGCGGCGAGCGGTTTTCGGCCTGCGGCATCACGTTCAGGTACCTGCGCACCGGCGGCGCCGCGAGCCGCCTCGGGGTGGCGGTCGGCCGGCGCAACGGCAACGCCGTGGCGCGGAACCGGATCCGGCGGCTTCTGAAGGAAGGCTTCCGCCTGAGCAAGCACCGCCTCCCCTGCGCCGTCGACGTCGTCGTCGTGCCGGTCCCATCGATCACGCTGACCCTCGAGCGCTCGCTGCGCGCGTTCGGGGTCTTCGCGCGGGCGCTGGGCGAGGGGCGGCCGTGAGCGACCTGCTCGTTCGCGCGCTGATCGGCCTGGTGCGCCTCTACCAGTGGGCGCTGCGGCCGGTGTTCAGCCGCCTGCCGACCGTCTGCCGCTTCTATCCGAGCTGCTCGGAGTACTGCATTGAAGCCCTGCGGCGCAAGGGCGTGCTCAAGGGGTGCCTGCTCACCGCGTGGAGAATCCTCAGGTGCAACCCCTTCGGGAAGGGCGGCTTCGACCCCGTGCCGTAGCGCGCGGCGATTCACCGCCGATGCTTGGTGTCTTGGAGTCTTCGTGGCATCGTCCTTCCGTTCTCCCCGGACGCGGGGGGGCGGCCGCGCGAATGGACGACGAGAGAGCCACGAAGGCACGAAGGCACGAAGGGTCTCGGGTGCCTTCCGAGCGCGCGGTAATTCACCGCTGATGCTTGGTGTCTTGGAGTCTTCGTGGCATCGTCTTCCTTCACCGCCTCGTCCTTCTTCCTGCCCTCGTCACGTTATCGGAACCGCGCGGAACATAAACTATAGTTCGTAATTTACATTTTCTAAAGTCCGGCGGCGGCGCTGCCGAAACATCCGGAAACGCGCACGCCGTGCAATCGCGGGCTACCGCGGCGGCGGCTTCCGGCGGCGGAGGACATCGCCGGGGGCCGGCGCCGGGCAGCAGAGAGGATCGCCTTGCCGCACGCAACGATGATGGCCGACACGAAGTCACGCTTCAGTTTCTCGGCGCCCCGCAAGCTCTACCGCATCGGCGAGGTCATGCGATGCACGGGGCTTTCGCGGCAGACGCTGCACAACTACACGGTGTTCGGCCTGATCACGGAAGAGGAACGCACGGAGGCGGGCCACCGCCTCTACGGGGAGGATGTGTTTCCCCGCTTGAGCCGCATCGAGGAACTGAAGAGCCAGCGCAAGACCCTCCGGGAGATCCGGCTCATGCTGGGAGCCGACGTGCGCTGACGAGTCGAACGACCCGCGCAGCCCCCGCGCGATGAAAGGCGGCCGCCGCCGCCGCCGATGCGCGCACCGAGGCAACCGTTCACAGGGCATCCCGAACACGAGAATCTCCGCCTTCAGGCGTCCTTCGTGGCGCTCTTTCCGATTCACCACAGAGAAGACAGAGGCCACGGAGAACGGAACGTGAGACGTTGCGTGGCTCCGTGTCGAGTGCGGTGGTCTCTCTCCGTATTCTTCTCCGTGCCCTCTGTGCCTCTGTGGTTTCTTCTCCGTCAGATGACACCTCTCCGTGTACCCGAACACGGCGAGAAAACCGTGAACGGCTACGCACCGAGAGGACCTCGCGCAGCCTCCGCCGATCGAACAACGCCCCGCAAACCGCCCGTTTCCCGCCGCAGCCTCGGGAAGGAATTGTAGCTCTCGCCGATTTTATCCTGGCCGCAGCCACTATATACGGTAGCCGTAGAGGCAGGTTGTGCCATTACTTAGACATTGGATTAAAAACCGGTCAGTATCGCTTGAATGTGGTTTACAGAACATAAACTACGTTTTATATTGTCTGCCTTGTCCTGCCGCGCTCGGTATGGTGCGGTCGGACTTGCCCGAGCGTCGAGAACCGCGGACTCGGCGAGGGGCGGCCGCAGGCAGGGTGCGATCGGGGAGCGTTCGCCCCGCGGCGGAAAAGAGCCCTTAAAAAGGGGTGAAGAGAAAGAAAAGAAGATCGCCGGCGGAGGCCCGAGAGGAGAGAGCTCGCCGCGGGAGCTTCGGGCCTCCGCGCCGGCGGTTTCATGCCCGCGAGGGCGGGAGACGTCCGGCGGTCGATGACAAGCCCGCGCGGCGGCGGCGCGAGAAGGTCGCGCTCTGAGCGCCGCGCTTCCGTGCGCGCACACCGGGAGGAATCAGGGCGATGGTTTCCCGTGCTACGGCTTCGGCGGACGAACTGGCCCTCGTGCGGCCCAGCCCCGCGGACCTCGAGGAGCTGTTTTCCGCCCTCGGAAGCGCCACCGAGGCGCTCAGACAGTCCCATGACGAGCTGGGGACCAGGGTCAAGTACCTGGAGCGGCAGATCGTCCAGAAGGACCGCGCGCTGGAGCGCAAGCGGCGCCTCGAGGCGCTCGGCAAGATCGCCGCGGGCGTCGCGCACGAGATCCGGAACCCGCTCGGGTCCCTGTCCCTGTATCTGGACCTCCTCGAGCAGGAAACGGGCCCGCGAGAACGCGCCCTGGATCTGATCGCGTCCATGCGCAAGGGCGTGGCGCTGCTTTCGGCCACGGTCAACGACATTCTCACGTTCACGGAACCGGGACGCGCCCGCCCCGCGGCATGCGACGTCGTGGAGCTGCTCGAGGAATCCGTCGCGCTGGCTCGCGGAGAGAGCTCCGAGGCCGTGCCGGTCGTGCGCAGCTACCCGAAGGAGCGCCGTGCCGCGCGCGTCGACCCCGACTGGGTCAAGCGCATCTTCCTTAATGTCGTGAGGAACGCCTATCAAGCCATGCCGCGCGGCGGCGAGCTGCGCCTGGGCGTGAGGTACGGCAATGCCGTGACGATCCGCATTCGCGACACGGGGCCCGGCATGGCGCCCGACGGCCTGGAAAAGGCGTTTTTGCCTTTCTGGAGCCTGCGGGAAGGCGGCACCGGCCTGGGGCTCTCGATCGTGCACAGCCTGGTCGAGCGGCACCAGGGCAGGATCGAGCTCGCGAACCACCCCGCGGGCGGCCTGGAGGCGAGGATCGTCCTGCCCTGGGAGGTCAAGGAGGACGGCGCGTGACCGCAACGGCGCGGATTCTGGTGGTCGACGATGACGCGCTGATGCGCGACTCGCTCACGCAGACCCTGTCGGGGGCCGGGTACGAGGTCGTGACCGCGCCATCCGGCCGCCACGGGCTGGACGAGGCCGGCCGCGGGTCGTTCGATCTGGTGCTCACGGATCTGAAGATGCCGAACATGACCGGCATCGAGATGCTCCAGGAGCTCAGGCGCCAGGGCGACGAGACGCCCGTGATCCTGCTCACGGCCTACGCGACGGTCGACACCGCGGTGTCGGCCATGAAGGGCGGCGCCGCGGACTACCTCATGAAGCCGTTCCAGCGCGACACGATCCTGATCGCGGTCCAGAAGATGCTCAACAACGAGCGGCTCAGGCGCGAGAACGCGTTTTTCCGGCGCGAGGCGGGGCGCGAGGGCCTGTCGCGGCCGGTGGTGGGCGCAAGCCGCGCGCTCAAGGAGGCGCTGGGCCTCGTCGACAAGTACGCGCCGAGCGCGGGAACGGTGCTCATCCGCGGCGAGAGCGGCACGGGCAAGGAGCTGTTCGCACGGCTGCTCCACCAGCGCGGCCCGCGGCGCGAGAAGCCGTTTCTGAGCGTGAACTGCGCCGCCCTCTCGGCCGGGCTGCTGGAGAGCGAGCTTTTCGGCCACGAGAAGGGCGCGTTCACCGGCGCCGACCGGCGCACCATCGGCCGGTTCGAGATCGCCGACGGCGGGACGCTGCTCCTCGACGAGGTGAGCGAGATCGACACGCACCTCCAGGCCAAGCTGCTGCGGGTCCTGCAGGAGAAGGAGTTCGAGCGCGTGGGCAACCCGCGCACGATCAAGGTCGACGTGCGCGTCATCGCGACGACCAACCGGAACCTCGAGGCCGAGACGGCGGCGGGCCGCTTCCGCGAGGATCTGTACTTCCGGCTCAGCCAGCTCGTGCTCGATGTCCCGTCCCTGCGCGAGCGCACGGAAGACATCCCGCTGCTTGCGAGCCACTTTCTGGCATCCGCGGCGCAGCGCAACGGCGGCCCCCCGCGGCGCCTGGCTCCCGATGCGGCGGATGCGCTCGCGGCGTACTCCTGGCCCGGCAACGTCAGGGAGCTCGAGAACCAGATCGAGCGCGCGTATCTGCTCTGCGACGGCGAGGAGATCGGGCCGGAGCTTCTCGGGGTGGCGGTGGGCGCGAACGCGCTGCGGCCGGCCCGCGGCGGGGCCGGGGGCTTCGCGGCCGAGCCCATGGAGGAGATCGAACGGGCGCACATCGCGGCCATGCTCAGGCATACGAACTGGCATCAGAAACGGGCGGCCGAGCTGCTCGGGATCGGCGTCAGGACGCTCAGGGAGAAGGTGAAACGGTGGAACCTGCGGCAGGAGAACTAGCGCGCGCCGTGCGGGACGGAATCCGCCCCCGGGGGAGAATTTCGCCGCGGGCGCACCCCGCCCGCGCCGCACGCCGGCCGCGAAGCCGCGTTTCCGGCCTGCCCGCGGCAATCCCGGCGGCTTCGCACGGATGGGCACGAGGTTTGCATGCGGCAGCGGACTGCCGCGCGGCGGCCGCCGTGCGATGCGTGCGATGCGGCGACGCGCGCGGCCGCGCCGGCGCTTCGTCTCGCGCACGGGGGAGGACGGCATGATGGACGCGGTCGGACCGCTGCAGCTCGATGCGATGAAGCCCGCGGACCCGGCCGCGGTCAAGGCGCGCATCGCGCCCGAGCTCGCGGCCGAGTCGCCGCCCCCCGATGTCAGCTTCAAGGACGTGCTCACGAAGTCGCTCCAGGAGGTCAACGCGCTCCAGAAGGAAGCCGATGCAGCGATTCAGCAGGTTACAACCGGCGCGCGCGAGGACTATGCGGGCGTGATCGACGCGGTGCAGAAGGCGGACATCGCCTTCAAGACCCTCATGCAGGTCAGGAGCCGGCTCATCGACGCCTATCAGGAATTCAGCCGGCTGGGGGCGTGACGCCGGTGAAGGTTCGAGGTGACGAGCGTGTGGGAACGATTCTTCGGTAAGTTCGGGGAGCAGGCCGCGCGCCTGGCGGCGCGCCTGACGCCGGGCCAGAGGATCGCCATCGGGATCCTCGCCGCGGCGGTCTTCGCCGGCCTGCTGTTCGCGGCGTTCTTCACCGGCCGGGGCGAGTTCACCGCCCTGGCGCGCCACAAGGACGACGCCGAGCTCCGGCGCATGGCCCACAAGCTCGAGACCGCCGGCTACGGCGTGAGGGTCGAGCAGGGGGCGCTCCAGGTCAAGAGCGAGCAGCTCCCGCAGGCCCTCAACTACATCGCCTCGGAAGTCACGGCCGGCCCGCGGCGCGACGGCTGGGCGTGGCTCGACCAGGACCCCCAGTGGGGCGACACCTCGGTGCGGCTCACCGAGAAGGTCAAGCGCGCCAAGACGATCAACCTCGAGGAATCGATCAAGGTCTGCCCGGACATCGTCGACGCGATCGTGGAGCTGAACATCAAGCGCGAGCCGTTGACCGTGCTCGGCGGCGGCGATGCGTCCAACAGCGCGAGCGTGGCCGTGACGCTCGGCCCCGGCATCGGCCGCCTGACGAACGTCCAGGTGCGCACGATTCGCGCCATCGTGAGCGGCGGAGCGCCGATTCCCTTCCAGGCGGTCAAGGTGACCGACAACCGCCTGAACGAGTACGCCCTGGGCGAAGACGGGAGCGGCGAGGGGGCGGGGTTCGATGAGCGCCGCCTGGCCCACATCGCGCACTACAAGCGCGAGATCGCGGCCTACATGGGGCGGACCTTCCGCGAGAGCGAGTACTCGCTCTTCGTCGATGTGAAGCTCGACCGTCAGAAAACCGAGAGCGACGCGGAGATGCTCGCGCCGCCCGAGAGTCCGGTGAAGGTCAAGGAACGCGCGGAGAAGGAGACGCGCGCGGGCGCGGCGGACGGCGGCGGCGACGGCCTCGCGCGGGATGCGCAGGGCATGGTCGTTCCGGGAGACCGCGCGCCGCCCCGGAAGTCGGAGGCCGCGCCCGCGGCCGGCGGAGAGCGCACGCTGACCGAGATCGAGTACGCGCCGCTTGTCGGGCGCACGCGCGACAGGACCGTGAAGCCGGCCGGCGCCATCCAGGAGGTGTCCGTCGCGGTGCGCGTCGACAAGGCCGCGGTCCAGCGCGTCGTCGCGGCGCTGAACGCCGGCGCGGACCCGGCCCCGCCGTCGCGGGGAGGGATCGACGCGACCGGCTTCTGCAAGGAGATGGAAGGCGAGATCCGGAATATGCTCGCGATCCAGGGCAAGGTCAGCGTGAGCGTCCTGCCCGGCGTGATGCTCCCGGTCCCGGCGGCGTCCGAGGATGCCCCCGTCGTCCGCACGGCGGCGTCGGGCCGGTGGGCGGCCCGGCACGCGGCGCTCATCGCCGGCGTGCTGTTCGCGATCGCGGCCCTGGGTTTCATCTACACGCTCGCGCGCCGGGCCGTGCCGCCGCCCATCGAGATTCCGCCGGCCATGCTGCCCGGGGAGCGCGAGGCGGTTGCCGAGGACCTGCGGCGGGCCGCGGAGGCGATCGCGGAGCTGCGTCTCGAGGACGAGGAGTTCTCGGATTGCGTGCAGGAGATCGGCGCGCTTTCCCGGAGCCGGCCCGAGCTGGCGGCGGAGGTCGTGAGGATGTGGACCGGAACCGGCGAGCGCCCGGCGGAGCGGAGCCAATGAGCGAGCAGCGCGCGGTGATGACCGAACGGGAGCCGGAGGCGCCGGCCGTCGCGGATGGTTCGGCGCGATCCGGCGCGGCCGCCGGCG
>JBFZCA010000182.1:0-4448 GCA_041308205.1 Planctomycetota bacterium
CGCCCGAAACGACGCCCGTCGCGCCGCCGGCGCCGGTTCCCGCGCCCGCACCCGTTGCGCCTGCACCCGAGACGCCGGCCCCCGTTGCGCCCGCGCCTGTTGCACCCGCACCCGCACCCGAGGCGCCCGCGCCCGCTCCCGAAACGACGACGGTTCCCGCACCCGCTCCCGACGCACCGGCGCCGGCGCCCGACGCGCCTGCGGAAGGCGCATCGGCGACGAGCACATCGGGAACCTCGGCAGCTCCGGACGCGCCGCCGGCCACGCCGCCCGTCACGCTGCCGGCCGCCGTGCCTGACGCGCCGGCCCAGATCGCGGCGGCGTCCCCGAAAACCGAGGACCGTTACCGCCGCGCCCTGGAGAACGCGCTGGCCGGGAAACTGGCGCCGGCGGCGTTCCCCCTCTCGGAAGACAAGCCCACGCTCAACCCGGATCTGAAGGTGGCCATCCTGCGGGTCAACATGTACACGGGCGATCCCGAGTCGGCAGGAGAGGCGATAGGACCTCGGACGCCCTCGCCCAGGCAACAGGGCTTCGCCAAGGAGCTCAAGCGCCTGCTCGGCCAGTACCTCGCCGGCGAGCAGCAGACGACGAGCAAGACGCCCGGCAGGACGCCGGTCGGCAAGTTCGAGATCGCCGAGATCACGCTTCTCGAGGACACCGTGAGCCCCGCGTTCGGGACCTACGAGATCATGACCGTCCCGGTCAAGTACGGCGAACCCGGCGCGCCCACGAGCGGCGAGCAGATTCTGACGGCGCTCCGCGCGTTCTTCAGCAGCGACTTCTATCGCCTGCAGATGATGCTTCCCGAGTACGAGGACTACCGCCAGTTCTTCGTGTCCGAGCCGATCCCGAGCGTGAGCTTCGTTGACAGCGCGGTGGCCGCGGACTTCCAGGGCTCGGCGATGATGGCGGTCCTCATGAGCTTCCTGGCGGTGCTCTTCTACCTGGGCATCCGCTTCGAGGTGGCCTACAGCGTCGGGGCCCTCGTCGCGGTCTTTCACGACATCATCGTGGGCGTCGTCGCGCTGGTGCTCATCGATTTCCTGTTCGGGTCGTTCTTCTCGGTGAAGATCGACCTGCAGGTGATCGCGGGCCTGCTCACGCTCATCGGCTTCTCGCTCAACGACACGATCGTCATCTTCGACCGCATCCGCGAGAACCTCGCCCGCGACCGCAAGACCGCGTTCGAGGAACTGGTGAACACGAGCATCAACCAGACGCTGAGCCGCACGGTGCTGACCACGTTCACGGTCTTCATCACCGTGGTCGTGCTCCTCATCTGGGGCGGCGAGAGCGCGCGCAGCTTCACGACGTGCATGCTGGCGGGCGTCATATCGGGCACCTACTCGACGATCTTCATTGCAGGCCCCGTCATGATCTACCTGCGCCGCCGCAAGGCGCGCAGGCACGAGGAGCGCGTGCAGGAGGCCATCGCGGCGCACCGCCCGGTGTAAGTCGGGCCAGGCAGGCGGGAGAAAACGCCACGAAGGCGCCAGGGTGCCGAGGACGCCGCATGTCGTCCGGCGCCATGGACGAACGCCGCGATTCTTGCGACCGTCTTCGTGCCCTCGCGGCTGATTTCGCCTTCCCGTCCTCGTGCCTTCTCTTGGGCTTCACGGCCGCGGGCCGCACGCCCGCCAAGGGCCGATAAAATTCGCGGAAAAACCCTCGCGTTTTGGGCTGCGGCGGTATATCATGTTCGCCCGGCAGGATTCCGGGGCGTCGCGCACGGCCCGTGCGAAGGCGTTCCGCATCCGGTTCGTCAGGATTGTGAGCTCAGAAGTGAGGAGGAGCGCGCATGGGCAAGACCGCCACAACCCTCGGTGTAGTGCTGGTGCTCGTATTGCTCGGTGTCGTCGTGCTGGTCGTGTTCGCCGGGGGCAACGGTTCCCTCCAGGCAAGCGCCAAGCCGACCGAAACGGCGAGCGTGGATACCGGCAAGAAAACCGCGCCGACGCCGATCGACGCCAGGAGCCGCATAAAGAGCAGCAGCAGGATACAGGCGCCCTCGACAAAGACAGCGCTCGGACAGGGCGACAAGAAGATGCCGCCGTCATCGCCCGCGCTCGGAGCCGCAGCGCCGAGCGATCGGGCGTCGAAGACGGAGCCGCTTCCGGCTCCGGGGGGAACCGCGACCGCACCGGCGGCATCTCCGCTCCCGGGCGACGCCGCGACGACGACGCCCGCGCTCGCCGCCGGCAACCCGCCGCCTCCCGCAGGCACGGGAGACGCGAACGACAGGACGACCATTCCGAGCGCGACGACGCCCCTTCTCGACTTCGAGGCCTATCTGTCGGGAAACGAGAAGAAGGACGCGTCCCCGACGGAACCCGACGCGGCGGCGGTGACGCCCAAACCGGGCGACGGCGGCAGCGCGACGGGCGCCGCCAAAACCGGCGGAGCGGATGGCGCCCTGTCCGGCGCGGCGCCGGTCGCCGGCACGGCCGACGCGGCCCTTGCGAAGGCCGAGTACACGACCTACGTGACCCAGAAGGACGACACGCTCTGGGTGCTTGCCGTGCGATTCTTCCAGGACGGCACCAAGTGGCAGGACATCCTCAAGGCGAATCCCGGCTTGCCGCCTGACGGCCGCCTGCTTCCCGAAGGCTACCACCTGCGCATCCCGCCCGCACCGCCGCCGGCTCCGGTGACCGCGCTGGTTCCGCCGCCCGCCAATACCGAGGCCTACACGATCAAGGCAGGCGACAAGCTCTGGAATCTCGCCCTCACGTTCTACGGCGATGGAACGCTCTACAAGGAGATCCTCGCGGCGAACCCCGGCCTCGACGGCGCCAGGCTGTCCGTGGGCAAGGTCATCTACTTGCCGGTGATCCCGGGCAAGGGCCCGAAGGGATCGAGCCCCGAGGCGCCCCCTCCGAAGAACTGAAAGCTCGCGTTCCCCGACCGCGCGCCGCGCGGCGCGTCAACGATGCTCCGCCGCGGGCGGTTCGGCGTCGTCCGTCCCCGCCTCCTCCTCGTGCGGCCACGGGAGATCCTGTTCCTCGAGGTACGCGCGGTGCATGTACGTCGTGATGAACCGGTCTTCTTCCGCCAGCGCCTCGGTCAACTGCTCGATGCGCCGCGTGCTTCCGACGAGATCCTTGGTCTCGGCGACGATCCGGTGCAGGCGCTCGCGCGCCGCCCTGTTCTCCTGCACCTTGGGCATGATGAGCCACGAGAAGAGCGCCACGCACAGGCAGAAGCTCCCGGCGACGAAGTAAAGATCCGCGCTTTTCAAGGCTCGCACGCCGTGTCGCTCCTTTCGGGGCACGCCGCCCCGTTCCTATGACCGCGCGCCGCCCGCAACCCGCGGTCTCGGGCATATTATCGGCATTTGATCCGCAAATCTTGAGACGGCCGCCCCCGGAAGTCAATAGAAATCCGGAGAGCGCCGGCCCCCGTCACGGGAGCGCGATCCACAGGGTCTGAAAGGGCTCGATCACGAGCGCATCGCCGCGCCATGCAAGCGGCATGTCCGCAATGCAGTCGGCGCCGCCGCCCGGGGAAAGCCCGCAGCCGGCAAGCAGCTCCGCGCCGACGCCGCGCTCGACGACACCGACGTTCGTCAGGCACAGCACACGGTCGTCGCCGGCGGGCGCCTCGCGCGTGAACGCGAGCACGCCATCCCCCGCGTCCAGCACGGTCTGGCGGCCGTCGGGGTGGAAAGCCGGATGCGCGGCGCGAGCCCTGAGCAGCCCACGGTAGCCTTCCCAGACGAGCCGCTCGCACGCCAGCGGGTCGTTGATCAGTCGCTCGAGGTTCGCCGCGTCCCATTTGGTGCGGTTGAGCGAGCGCGCGAGTCCTGTCTTCTCGGCAAGCGCGTGGTCGTTGCGGGCGCCGAAGAGACTGTTGAAGTAGATCGCCGGCACGCCCCGCATGGCGAGCATCACCGCCTGCGAGCTCAGGAACCGCCGGCACTGAACATCCGCGGGGTGATCGGCGCCGCCGTCCAGCGCGTCGAACCAGGTCGTGTTGAGCTCGTAGGGCCGAAGCGCCCCGCCAGGCCCCTTGCCCATCGACACGCGGCCGCCCGAGCCCTGGACCCGGCTGATCAGCCACGCCAGGGCCGCCTCGTCGATGAGCCCCTCGATCGGCCGCAGCCCGATGCCGTCGTGCGACGCCGTGAAGTTCAGGAACGTGCAGCCGGGCGGCGGGTCGTCGAGCCCCGCCGCCCACGCGCGCAACAGCCCCGTCGAACCGGACAGAAACGCGTGCAAGATAAGCGGCGGCAGGGCGAACTGGTACACCATGTGCGCCTCATCGCCCTCGCCGAAGTAGCTGACGTTCTCGGGGTGCGGGACGTTGGTCTCGGCCAGGAGCAGCACGTGCGGCGCCACGAGCGCCAGCACATCGCGCAGGAGCTTCACGATCTCGTGGGTCTCGGGGAGATGCAGGCAACGCGTGCCGGGCTTCTTCCACAAGTAGGCGACTGCATCCAGGCGAAT
>JBFZCA010000183.1:0-6587 GCA_041308205.1 Planctomycetota bacterium
TCTTCCGATCTCGGGCTTCGGCAAGCTCGCCGCGCAGCGTTTCGTTGTCGGCCCGCGCGGCGGCAAGGCGCGCCTCCGCGGCGTCGGACTGCTGCCGCCACCGGTGCTCGCGCAGGGCCGCGAAGACGGCCAGGCCCGCGAGCACGAGCGCCGCGACGGCGGCCGTGCGCCGCATCGTGCGCGCGAAGGCCGCATTCCCGCGCTCGCGAACGGCGATCGCCTCGGCCTCCGCGCCGAGCCTTGCGACCACCGCTTCCGCGAGCTCGGGGGGCGGCTCCTCACGCGGCGCCGTGCGCACGAGCGCGAGCGTTTTCTCGAGGCGCCGCAGCTCCGTCGCGCACGCGCCGCACGCCTGCACGTGGGCGGCCAGCTCCGCACGCGTGCGCGGCGGCAGGGACGCTTCCACGAAGTCCGACAGAAGCGATCGGCAGCGCATGCAATCCATGCCCATCACCTATTCATCGAAACACGCCGGCCGCAGCGCGAGCACGGCATCCCTGAGCTCCATGCGCGCCCGGTGGACGCGCGACTTCACCGTGCCGAGGTTCACCTCCAGCGCCCGGGCGATCTCGCCGTACGAGAGGCCCTCGATATCGCGCAGGACGACGATGGCGCGGGCCTGGGGATCGAGCCGACCGAGCGCGTCCCCCAGCAGCCTCGCCTGCTCTTTCTCGGCGAGGACATCGAGCACCGGCCGCTGCCGCTCGTCGCGCGGATCGAAACGCTCCTCGTCATCGCCGCGCGGCGCGGCAACGATGCGCCGGACCTTGGCCCGGCGCGAGAGGTCGCGCACGAGGTTGCACGCGATCGCGCACAGCCACGCCCGGACGCTGCTCTCGGGGTCGAGGCTCGCGAGGGCCCCGAGCGCGCGCGCGAACACCTCCTGGGTCGCGTCCGCGGCGCTCTCGCGATCGCGCGTGAGCCGCAGGCACAGCCGGTAGACGACCGGCATGTGACGGCCGACGAGCTCGCCCTGCGCCCCCCGATGGCCGCCGCGCGCAAGCGCAAGGCAATCACGATCGGCAAGGCCGCGAAGGCCCGCCTCCTGCTCCTGCCGCCATTGGGGATTTCTCGACATCGTCATCACTGCCATTATCGGATGAAACGCGCCGAACGGGAAAAGGTTCCCGGGAAAAAACGGCGGGGACTCGGCCGCGGAGCGCGGCCGCCGCCTTCCCGCGCGCGAGGAGGGTCGAGCGCGGCCGCCGCATCAGAGAACCGGCCCGGCGCCGATTCCGCGCCCGGAGATTCGACGTTGCTTCACGGGCAGCGTTCGTACACGCAGGCAGGCGGCGCGCCGGGCGCCCGGGTCAAGAACGCCGCCGCGGCTCCGGACGGCGGTGCTCAGTACCGCCGATCCCCGCTCACCGGTATGAGCCAGAGCAGGCGGTAGCGGTAGGTCCCCCGCGTGTAGTTGCAGTCCCTGGCGAAGAGGCCTCCCAGGATCTGGTAGGCGGTCGGCGTGTTCTCGCCGCCCGACTCGGACCACCACAGCGGGCTCACGGCCAATTGCGAGCGTGCGCCCATGCGCCTGACGTGGAAGAGACGCCACAGGAAGTTGAGCTCGTAGTCATCGCCCGCGCGCTGGTAGACGAAGGGCTTGAGCTGCGTCGACCACGAGCGATCGAGCGCCGCTCCGCCCGTGCGCGCCGCCGAGAGCGGCCACAGGACCGAGCGCGTCCTGCCGCCGTCATCGTTGGCGTAGCTCACGTAGAGCGGCGGAACGAACGTGCGCGTGTCGCCGGAGCGCCAGTACAGCGGAAACAGGGTCTGGAAGCGCTCGGTCTCGAACCAGTTGAGGAGATGCCGCGACTGGAGCGCGCCGTCGGCCGCCGTGCGCTGGTGGAAGAGCGGCGTCACCCACGTCGTCCTGCCGCCATCCCCGCGCCGCCAGGAGGCGCTGAGGGCGAGCGGCACGCTGCGTGCGGTCGGCGTCTGGAAGTACAGCGGTATCACGCCGAGGTGGCGCTCTTCGGGCGAACCCACCGAGTAGAAGAACGGGAACAGGACCTTGTGGTCCGGGCCCTGGAAGTAGTTGAGAAGATGCCACCACGAATTGCCGGCGCCGTCGCGCGTGCGGTGGAAGAGCGGCGTCACCCAGAGGCTGTCTCCCCCATCATCGCGGCGCCGCCAGCCCGAAAGAAGCGGCGGGAGGCAGAGGTAGTCCTTGCCGCCGAAGTACCCGGGCGCCATCCAGAGATCGCCGCCGTCGGAATGGTAGAAGAACGGAAAGAGACAGCGCGAGTCCGGGCTCTGAAAGTAGTTGAGCGCGTGGAACCACGTCCTGCCCTCGCCGTCGGTCGCATGATGGAAGAACGGCGTCACCCAGAGCGTGCGGCCGCCCGCCGAGTTCCGGTACGAGCACGAGAGCGCCGGCGGCAGGTACAAGTAGTCCTTGCCGCCCGCGAAGAACGGAACGACCGCGAGCCCGCCCTCGTCGTTCACGAAGAGCAGCGGAAAAAAGCACTTGTATCCCGGCCCCTGGAAGTAGTTGAGCGCGTGGAACGAGGGGGCATTGATGCCGTCGTCCGTGTAGTGGAAGAGCGGCGTCACCCAGCCCGTGCGGCCGTTCTCGCCTGTCTTCCACCACCCCGAGAGCAGGAACGGCGCGCAGCCCATCTCCGGGCTCTCGAAGTACAGGGGCACGATGCCGCGGTAGCGCTGCCCGTCCTCGCCGAACTCGTAGGCAAGGGGCGGCAGGAGCTTGTAGTCGGGCCCCTGGAAGTAGTTGAGAAGATGCCACCACGAGCCGCCGGCGCCGTCGCGCGTGCGGTGGAAGAACGGCGTCACCCACGTGCTGCGCCCGCCGTCCTCGCGGTCCCAGCGCCCGAAGAGCGCCGGCGGGATCACGAGGCTCCGCGGGCTCTCGAAGAAGAAGGGAACGATGCCGCGGTACTTGCGCCCCTCCTCGCCGACGGCGTAGGCAAGCGGCAGCAGAAACCGGTAGTCGGGGCCGTGCATGTAGAAGGGCAGCGCCCACAGGTGCTTCTGTCCCGGCTCGCCGAACGAGAACACGAACGGCGCGAAGGCGTTGTACGTGGGCCCCTGGAAGTAGTTCAGCGCGTGCATCCACGCGCTGCCTTCGCCGTCGTGCGTGTAGTGGAAGAACGGCGTGATCCACGTCTTCCGGCCCTTCTCGCCCCAGCGCGTCGAGCCCGAGAGAAGCGGCGGCACGCACACCGTCCCGGGGCTCTGGAAGTACAGCGGGACCACGCCCGCGTAGCGCTCGCCCGGCTGTCCCACGCGGTAGGCGAGCGGGAAGAGGACATCGTAGTCCGGGCCGTGGAAGTACGAGAGCGCGTGCCACCACGATGTCCCCTCGCCGTCATGGGTGTAGTTGAAGAACGGCGTCACCCACGTGCTCCGCCCCTTCTCGCCGTAGGGCGTCGAGCCCGAAAGAAGGAGGGGGAGGCATGCCGTTTTCGGCCCCTGGAAGTACAAGGGGATGATGCCGCCGTAGCGCGCGCCCTCCTCCCCGCCGAGATAGGCGAGCGGAAAGAGAAACTTGAAGCGCGGCGCGTGAAAGTAGTTGAGGACGTGCCACGACGTCGCGCCGTCCGCGTACGCGGAGTGGTGAAAGAACGGCGTCACCCACAGCCGGTGTCCGCCGTCGTCGCACCGGCGCAGGCCGGACATGAGAAGCGGCAGGCAGTCGTAATCCGGGCCGTGGAAGTAGAGCGGGATGATCCCGAAGTGTTTTCGGCCTTCCTCGCCGCCCACGTAGCCGAGCGGCAGCAGGACATCGTAGTCCCTGCCGTGGAGGTAGTTGAGGACGTGGAAGGACCGCACGCCTTCGGCGTCGCTCCGGCAGTGGAAGAACGGCGTCACCCACGTCGTTCGCCCGCCGTCTTCCTCCTCCCAGCCTCCGGACACGAGCGGCGGCACGAACCAGCCCCTCGGCGTACGCTCGTAGAGCGGCAACAGGCCCACGAGCTTCACCGCGGCCTCGCCTTCCGGGGTGCGCGTGTACTCGAAGAGCGGCGTCACCCACGCCGTGCGCTTGCCATCGTCGATCCACGAGCCCGTGAGGAGCGGGGGCAGGCACCATCCGTTCGGCCCCCGGTGGTACAGGAGCGCCACGCCGAGATGCGCGCCGTCCTCGCCATCGACACGGTAGAACAGCCCGGGCGGAACGACATCGTAGCCGGGGCCGCCGAAGTACAGCGGCACGACGCCCGTGTGCTTCTTGCCGGGTTCGCCCCCGCGATACGCAAGCGGCAGGAATGCCCAGTAGGTCGCCCCCTGGAGGTAATTGAGAATGTGGAAGTCGGTGGCGCCGTCCGGATGGGTCGTCTTGTGGAAGAACGGCGTCGCCCACAGCGTGCGCGAGCCGTCGCTCGACGTCACGGATTCGAGCAGCGGCCAGGCGCGGATCGGATACCCCTCGTCGGCGCCGCGCGCGCTTTCATCGCGCGCCGGGGCCGCGCCGTCCGCAACGGGCGCCCGAACCGCGTCCTCCGCCGCGGGCGCCTCCTGCGCGCGACGCCCTCCGCCGCTCCCCGCGCACCCCGCCAGAGCGATCGCCGCCGCGATGAGCCGCAGTATCCTCGTCATTCCCGCCTGCCTCCGGCCTCGAGACCCTGCCGCGCCGTTCGTGCCTTGTCCTGCCTGGCATCGTTATCGGCATGCAAAGGCACGCAAGTCAATTACATTGTATTCCCGCCGGCCCGGCGGGGCAATAGGGGTGCAGGGCCCGCTTGACAGCAGGAGCGCCGCCTGCCACAGTAGTACGCGCACCGCCGCGCATGTACGCGCGGCACACGCACAAGGAGGCACGCTCATGAAAGCATACTTCGCCGCAGCCAAGGGCACGGGCGTCCTGGCGACCGCGGACAAGGCGGGCAATGTCAACGCGGCGATCTACGCCCGGCCCTACGTGATCGATGCGAACACCATCGCGTTCGTCATGGCCGACCGGCGCAGCTACGCGAACGTGTGCGAGAATCCCAAGGCGGCCTATCTCTTCGTCGAGGAGACGCAGGGATACGCGGGCAAGCGCCTGTACCTCACCAGGACCGGGGAGGAGACGAATCCCGCGCGCGTCGCGAAGCTCAGGGCGGAGTACGCCAAGGAGTACGGCCGCGCGTACTGTCCGGCCGATGCGACCGGCACGGCCTTCCTCGTGTATTTCCGCGTCGACGGCATCCGCGCGCTGATCGGCGACGCCGAGGAGAAGCCGTAGCGCCCCGGGCCGGACACACGGCGCGCACTGGAGGTCCCATGCCGCTCTCAGTCGTCATGTTCAACGGTTCGCCGCGGCCGAACGGCAACACGCTCCTGTGCCTGCGGCGCATTCAGGAGCGCCTGGAGCGCCAGAGCATCGCGGCCGAGATCGTGCCGCTCGCCGAGCTGCGGGTCGAGCCCTGCCGCGCCTGCGGGGGCTGCCGGGGGAAGCGCCGCTGCGTCCAGTGCGATGACCTGAACGCGCTGCTCGCGAAGATGATCGCCGCCGACGGCATCATCATCGGGTCGCCCACCTGGTTCGGCTCGGTCACGTCATGGGTCAAGAACCTCATCGACCGGGCCGGATTCGTCTCGCGCATGAACGACCACCTCTTCAAGCACAAGGCCGGAACGCCCGTCATCGCGGTCAGGCGCGGCGGCGCGGTCCAGGTCTACAACGAGATCATATCGTTCTTCGCCATCAACCACTTCTTCATGGTGGGAAGCTCCTACTGGAACTTCGCGTTCGGCCTGAACCCCGGCGATGCCGCAGGCGATGCCGAGGGCATGCAGACCATGGACGACGTCGCGGACAACATGGCGCATCTCCTCAAGGCCCTCGCGAACGCGCCGCGCGCGTAGACGATCGCCGTCACTCGCCCGCAGGCGGCGCGCCCGCGTCCCCGCCCGTCTCCGGCGGCGCGGGTTTCGTCCCCCACCGTTTGAACCAGGTCACCAGATACTTCTTCGTGTACCACGCGCCCGCCAGGACGAGGAGCAGCGTGAACGCCGCGACCCAGTAGAACTCGGAGGATGGCTTCTTGAGCAGCTTGCCCCACGCGGCATACATGAGCGACATGGGAATCATGCCGAAGAACGTGGCCGCAAGGTAGCTCCCCAGACGCATCTTGAGCGCGCCCGCGAGCAAATTCGTGATGACGAAGTTGGAGAACGGAAAGGCGCGCAGAAGGAAGATCACCACGAACTGCTTGTCGTCCGGGACGTTCAGGCGCGCGAGCCTCGACCTGCGCCGCAGGCGGTCGGCGGCGGGCGCAAGCAGCGTTTTCGCGAGCCAGAAGTTGAGCCAGGCGCCCAGCGTGGACGCAACGGTCGAGAGGAACGTTCCCGCGGCCACGCCGTACAGGAGCCCCGAGACGAACGCCACCGGCCACCGCGGGAGGAAGAGAAGCGGCGTGCACGCGCCCACGGCGAGGATCAGCACGGGCCCCCACGCGCCGAGCCGCTCGGCGAGCGCTCCCACCTTCTCCTTGGAGCAGTACTCGCCGGCGGGCGTCAGGAACGTCGCGGCGAGGGCCGCCGCGGCGATGACCGCGAACACGATGACGCGCCCGAGGCCGCGCCCCTTGTCCTCGATCCCGTTCCGTTCCTCGGCCGCGCGTTCGTCCACGCGTCACGCCTCCCGC
>JBFZCA010000184.1:0-3106 GCA_041308205.1 Planctomycetota bacterium
GGGACGGGAGGTCTCCACGGCGGCAATCGCTCGGCGTCCCTGCTGTCTGAGACAACCCCCCTTCCGTCCCCCCTTCAGGGGAAGGGGGGAAACGCCGGCTACGGCCGGCGCCTGCAGGGCCTCGGGTTCACCGAATAGGTACATGCCGTCCGTGCTCACAGGAGGTCGCGCATGGCTGTACTCCCGGAGGATCGTGTCATCGGCTACCTCGCCCGCTGTCTCGAGCTTTCCCGTGCGCTCGTGCCGCTGCTCGCCTCGAGCGGCACCCGCGAGGTTTCCGGCGACGTGCGCGCGGAATTCCTGCAGCTCGTGAGCGACCTGGAGCACGAGCGCATCGAGGATTCCCGTCTGGACACCGAGCCCTGGAACTGGATCTGGAAGGGTAAGGAGCGCTACAATCAGCTTCAGGTGTACGGCCGTCTGGCGTGGATCAATCTGCAGCTCTTCGACCTGCTGTAGCGCCGTTCCACGGTCGCGCGGCGCTGCCCGCGCGGGGCGCGCACGATACGGGGGAGAGGGGCCGTTCACACACAGCTTCGCTCCGCGCATGGTCGCAAAGGAGGGAACATGCGGAAACTCGCGGGTAGCCTGGCGCTCGTCATGTGCGGGATGGCGGTGGGTGCGGCGTGCGCGGGCGCGTACTCGATGACGTACGCCGCGCAACCGAGGCCCCCGGCGGTCACGTTCAGGGAGGTTCCCATGGGCTCGGTGCCTCGCGCCTGGGGCGAACTCGTCGCCGTCACGTCCGTCAACCAGCAGACCGTCACGCTGGTTTTCTGCGACGACAAGCCCGACAAGGGCAAGCTCAGGCGCGTCCTGTGGAATCCGAACGGCATCGGCGAGCACGTTGCGGTCATCGATCGCGGCAACTAGCCGCGCCGGGCGAATATGGAGAAGCGGTGGACGCGGGCCTCTTTCGCCTCGCCCGAACATTCCGTCCGACACACATGTCCCGCGTCGAGCGTCCAACGCGGGCGGACCCGGCCCACCGCTTTTCCTCGCCGTGCACGCATGGCCCGCATGCGGCGCCGCGGCCGTACGCGGCGAGCCGACGAGTCCGGGCGCACCGACCCCGGTTCTCACCTCCTTTCGCGCGCATCGGCGCGTTCTTCGTGGTCCTCGCTCGGCGGCGCCGGCGCCCCCCCGCCGCGGGCCATGCTTCAGCCGCACTGCGCCGCGGGGATCTTCCGGGCCTCATCTCTCGAAAGGGCCGCCCGACGGGATGCCGCACGCGTTCCTCGGCCGAAATCAGCCGCGAACCGCCGTGACGATGGCTCCTCGGGCCGGCGCTGAGAACAAGCAAGAAACATGCCGGCGCGCAGGCGGCCGGCACGAAGTCCCTGGATTCCCTTCCGTCGCGCGACGGGAACGAGCGGCGCATGCCGGCGGCGGCAGGACCGTCCGTTTCCGGACGATATCCGCGGACGGCGCGGACGGCCCCATTGCGGCATGGAGCTTCTCCACCGGAGCGTGATACGATACGCTTGTCGAACCGCCGAGCGCGGCCGAGGCAATGACGCCGCCGGCGGCACCGAGGAGACCCACGTGGCAGAGGATGACGAAGCCCTTGCGCGGTTGCGGGAGACCGTGGCCGAGTTGCTCGGTCCCGGCGGCTGCCCGTGGGACCGCGCTCAGACGGTCGAGTCGCTCGCCCCGTACGTCGTCGAGGAAGCATGGGAGCTTCTGGACGCGGTTCGCCACGGAGACAACGGCGCGGTCGTCGAGGAGCTCGGCGACACCTTGATGGTGATCTTCCTGCTGGGGCTCGCCGGCCGGGGGGCGCAGCGCCTCTCGCTCGCGCAGGCCGCCGGCGCCGTGAGGGAGAAGCTCGTCCGGCGCCATCCGCACGTCTTCGGCGACGCGCGCTGTTCGACCAGCGAGGAAGTCAAGGAGAACTGGGACCGCATCAAGCGCGCCGAGGGCACGCAGGTCCTCGCGGACGGCCTGCCCTCCGTGCCGCCCGGCCTGCCGGCCCTCATGCTCGCATTCAAGCTGGGCAAGGCCGCGGCGAAGCTCGGGTTCGACTGGCGCGACCGGGGCGGCCCGCTCGCCAAGGTGTCCGAGGAATGGCAGGAGCTTCGCGACGCCGTGGCCTCCGATGATGCCCGCGGTACGGCGCACGAGATCGGGGATCTGCTCTTCGCGATCGTGAACCTGTGCCGCTGGACGGGCGTCGACCCCGAGGAGGCCCTCCGGGCGGCGTGCGCGCGTTTCAGGCGCCGCTTCGGAAAAGTCGCCGGTGCCTGCGCGCTCGGACCGGATGCGGACCTCGGCGCCCTCCAGCGGGCCTGGGACAAGGCCAAGGAAGAAGAGTGAACCGGCGATGGATACGCTGAACCGCACGCAGGGGCGCCCGGCGCGGGACGCGGCGCCTGCCTTCTACTCGCACCTTCGCGCCGCCGTCGCGCGCGTCATCGTCGGCCAGGACGCCGTCGTCGAGCAGATGCTCATCGCCCTCCTCGCCGAGGGGCATGTCCTCATCGTGGGAGTGCCCGGTCTGGCGAAGACGCTCCTGGTCAGCACCGTGGCGCGGATCCTCGGGCTGAGCTTTCGCCGCATCCAGTTCACGCCCGACCTCATGCCGTCGGACATCACCGGCGCCACGATCGTCGCCGAGGATCCGGTCTCCCGGCAGCGGACGTTCCGATTCCTGCCGGGGCCGCTCTTCGCCAACGTCGTGCTTGCCGATGAGATCAACCGCACGCCGCCGAAGACGCAGGCCGCCCTCATGGAAGCCATGGAGGAGCGCCAGGTGACGCAGACGGGGAAGCGCCTCGCGCTGCCGCGGCCGTTCTTCGTGCTCGCCACGCAGAACCCCATCGAGCAGGAAGGCACCTATCCGCTGCCGGTATCGCAGTTGGACCGCTTCCTCTTCACCATCATGATCGACTACCCCTCGTGCGACGAGGAATACGCCATCATGAACCTCACCACCGCCGATGCGCCGGTCGCGGAGCTCCCGCCCGTCGCCGGCGACGATCTTCGCGCCGCCATTGCGCACGCCAGGACCGTTCTCGTCGACGACGAGCTCGCCGCGCGCGTGACGGCCCTCGTCCGGTCCACGCGGCCGCAGGAGCCCGGCGCCTCCGAGCGCGTCCGCGACGCC
>JBFZCA010000185.1:0-17513 GCA_041308205.1 Planctomycetota bacterium
GTGCCTGCCCGTCTCGTCGGCGTCATCGCCGGCCTTGAGCTGGGGATCGCGCTCGTCGGCCACCGCCTCCTTGACAGGCCGTTCGCATTCCTCGAGCGACTCCTTCGGAAACGACACCAGCACCCAGTACTTGTAACGCTTGAAGTCGCGCGCGATCTCCTCGCCCCGGTTCTCCTTGATCAACCAGCGCTCCCAGTACGAGTCTATGTGCCGCATGCCGCACACGATCGTGTCGACCATGACGGACTTCTCAGTCTCCCACCGCAGCCTGTCCCGGTTGAAGTGGCTGCCGCGGGCCTCGTCGGCATCCTCGGTGTCGTAGGTCGTGGAAATGCTCCGCATCCTGACCTCGACGCTGCGGGCGATCTGCTCGATCGCGTCATCCATGGCCTTGTTCATCGCCCGGCGCTCATCGAGGGCGTTGACCGCGATCGCCCTCCCCACGTAGTACTTGAGCCCGTCGCTGTCAGACGGCGTCCTGAGGACCCACTCGGGGGTCATCGGCCTGCTCTTGTCGATGCACCGCTCGACCTGGCTGCACCCCGTGCACAGCAGCGCCGCGGCTCCCGTCACAAGGGCCCCGAGGCCCCACTTCGCCGTCATGGCACGCGTCATAGCTCCTCCTCCGTCGGGAAACGGCATGAATAGTCCGGCATGTCCTGGTTATCGGCCTTTGGCGGCGGAAACTTGAGCTCCCGGCGTGATTTTCGCCTCCCCCGAGCCCGGTCCGGGAGCGCGGATCGACGCCCCGTTTCCCGCCCTCATCCCCCTCCCCGCCGCGCTCGGTCGGCCACCGCCTTCGGATCGTCGAGGTACCCGCCGCCGCCCTCGCCCGTGAACGCATCGAGCGCGGCGATCGCCACGCACGCGAGCCCCTCGATGGTCGGGTGCAGGCGGTCCCTCTGGAGCAGCGCCCGCGAGGCGGCCCCCGAATAGACCGCGCTCCCCGCCCGGACCTCGCCCCCCGTGCGCAGCTTCTCGACAAGCTCCGAGAGCGGCACCACGACCGCCGCCCGCTGCGCCGCCCATTCCCGGATCCGGCGGTTCAGATACGCGCGGGTCTCGGGCGCCGGCACCTGCGCCGCCGAGAGCATGGTTCCGATCGCCTCCGACATGTCCGGCAGATCGCCGACGATCACCGGGCAGGAAAAGCGCTCGAGGAGCCGCAGGCCCTCCTCGGTTCGCGCCCGGCGATCCCCTTCCGCCTCGACGATCCCGTAGCCGTACCAGAAGAGGAAATCCAGCGCCACGAGCAGGGTCGGGTTCGCCGCGGCGGCCTTCTCCGTCATGACGGCGCCCGCCTCGAGCGGCCGCACGAAGAAGAAGATGTCCGCCGCGCTCACGACCGGCTCGTGGCGCGCCGTGAGCGCGCACTCGAGCACTTCGGCGAGCCCGAGCGGCCTGCCGGCCTCGACATCGAGCGCGAAACCCGCGGACAGGCTCGCCCCGACGACGGCCACGCGCGCAAACGCGCGCTCCCCGGGCGATGCGCACGCGCAGAGCGCACCTACGACCGCGGCCGCCGCCGCGCGGCCGATCGCTCGGGCCGGCCTCCCGATCTTCATGCGCATGCAGGCACGCTCCCGGCGCGGCGCCTATCGCTCCTCGATGCGCGCCTTCGCCTTTTCCGCGTCGATGAAGTCCTCGAGCGCGGTCTCCCGCGCCCCCTCGGCCAGGACCGCGGCGATCTTCTCGCGCGCGTCCTCGAGCGCGGCCGCGCACGCGGGCCGCCGGTCGATGAGCCTGGCGATGTGCACGCCCATCTCCGTCTCGAACACGGCGCTCACGGCCCCGACATCGAGCGCGAAGACCGCGTCATCGAAGCTGGGCAGCATCTGCCCGCGCGGGAAATACCCCAGATCGCCGCCGTCGTCGGGACAGTCGGAATGCGCCCGCGCGAGCGCGTCGAAGTCCTCGCCCGCGGCGATGCGACTCCGCAGCGCCTCCATCGCCGTCACGAGCGCGGCGCGGTCGGCGCCTTCCTCGGCGTGCTTGACGATGTGCGCGGCGCGCACGAGCTCCGGCACGGTGAACTCCTCGCGGTGCGCATCGTAGTGCGCGCGGATCTCGTCCTCGCTCGGCGCGGGCGCGGCCTTCCGGAGGCGCTCGCACAGCCGCGCGACCTTCATCTCGATCGCGATCCCCCGCTTGATCTCGTCCTCGGCCGAAGGGTCGAGCCGCACGCACTCGAAGTAGGCCCGCCGGCCGCCGTACTCCTTGACCATGTCCCGGAAACGCCGGTCGACCTGCTCGCGCGGCACCCGCTCCGGGTCGCGCCGCGCCGCCTGGCGCAGGAGCACCCGCTCGATCACGTCCTCGCGCGACCATTCCCGGAGCTCCGCCTCGCGTTCCGCGCGCGGCTTGTCCGCGAAGGTGCGCTCGTAGTGCGCCCGCAGCCTGGCGACCTCGCGGTCGATGTCCTCGTCCTTCACCGGTTCGTCGTTCACGTACAGCATCGCCGCCGCCCCCGCTCACGTTCTCCCGCGGTATCGCGCGCCCACCTGCGCGAACACCGGCAGCGCCCCCGCGATGGCCGCATCGCTCACGCAGTAGGCAAGCCTGAAATGGCCCGGGCCGCCGAACCCGCTCCCCGGCACCGCCAGGATGTTGGCGGCCTGAAGCTCGCGCACGAACGCCACGTCGTCGGGAATCGGGCTCTTCGGAAACAGATAGAAGGCGCCCTGGGGCTTGCGCACCTCGAACCCCGCATCGATGAGCCCGGCACAGAGCGCATCCCGCTTGGCCCGGTAGACACCCACGTCCACCGTCGCGCCCTGGAGGCGCGCGACCAGGCGCTGCATGAGCCCGGGCGCGTTCACGTAGCCCAGCACGCGGTTGCAGAAGACGAGTCCCGCCGCGATCGTCTCGAACTGCGCCGCGCGCGGGTTGAGCGCGCAATACCCGATCCGCTCTCCCGCGAGCGAGAGCTCCTTCGACCAGGAGTTCGCGATCAGGCTGTGCTCGTAGTGCGGGAAGATCGGCGGCACGCGCACGCCGTCGTACACGATCTTCCGGTACGGCTCGTCCGCCACGAGGTAGATCGTGCGCCCGAATTCCCGGGACTTCGCCCGCAGGAGCGCGCCCAGCGCCGCGATGGCCTCCTCGGGGTAGACCGCGCCCGTCGGGTTGTTCGGCGAGTTGATGAGGACGGCCCTGGTCGCGGCGCCGATCGCCCGTCCCAGCGCATCGACATCGAGCGTGAACCCCGGCCCGGCCGGCGCCGTGACGAGCGTCCCGCCGTGATTGTCGGCGTAGAAGTCGTACTCGACGAAGTACGGCCGCGGGACCAGCACCGCATCGCCCGGGTCGAGGATCGTCTTCAGGATCACGTTGAGCGCGCCGCCCGCGCCGCACGTCATCACGATCGCCTCGGGGGGCACCTCCATGCCCTGGTCGGCGCCGGCCGCCGCGCTCACGGCCCGCCGGGTCTCCGCATACCCGGCATTCGGCATGTAGCCGTGCTTGAGCGGGATATCCTCCCGCAGGATCGCGGCCAGGGTCGCATCGACCTCGGGCGGCGGCGGCACGTCGGGGTTCCCCAGCGTGAAGTCGAACACGTTCTCGGCGCCGAGCTTCGCCTTCAAGACCGCGCCCGCCTCGAACATCTTCCGGATCCACGAGGCGCGCGCGAGCGACCCCTTCACCTTGTCCGCGATGCACATCGTCGACGGCTCCTTTCCACGGCATGCGCTCGGGCGCGGCGCGAATGCTCGGCGCCCCGTGCGGCCGCCCCGCGCGGCGATCGTGCATTGCACGCGCGCACCGGACTATCGTACCATGTCGGCGTCGCCTCAAGGAGCGGCATGCATGGGCAACGACGAGCAATCGATCATGGTGGTCGCCCGCGACGCGCTGTTCGCGCCCGGGTACTTCACGGGGTTCGCGCCCGCCTCGGCGGCGGACTACGAGACGCTGGTTCTCGAGCACGCGGCGTACATGCGCCGGGGCGACGCCGAGCACGACCCGCGCGTCAAGCAGCCCATCGCCTACACGATCGTGTGCCACCGGCCTTCCGCGCGCGTGTTCGCCTACCAGCGCGCGACCGAGGCCGGCAGGTACGACGAGACCCGGCTGCGCGGCAAGTGGTCGTGGGGCGTGGGCGGCCACATCGACCGGGCCGACGGCGCCGCCGCGAACCCCATCCGCGCGAGCATGGAGCGCGAGCTCGCGGAGGAGATCCGCGTCGGCGGTCCGATCGCCGCTCGGGTCCTCGGCTACATCAACGACGATGCGACCGATGTCGGCACGGTCCACTTCGGGATCCTGTACCTGGCCGAGCTCGCGGTCCCCGACGCGTCCCCCCGCGACCCGGAGATCGCCCGCGGCCGCCTCCACACGCTCGCCGAGCTCGATGCGATCATGCGGGCCCGGGATGCGACGGTCGAGGACTGGTCGCGCATCGCGTGGGGGCCGCTCGCGACGGCGCTCGCCGGCGCGCCGCGGGGGTGACCTGGGCCGCCCGGCGCGGGCCCTAACGGCCGGAGCCCGGGGATGCGAGGCGCGGAAGTTATTCTTGCGCGAGCCCTTACTCCACTCCCTCGACCCCGAAGTACCTCGCCGCGTTGCGGTACGAGATGTCGCGAACGACGTTCCCGAGCAGTTCCATGTCATCCGGCAGCTCGCCGCGTTCGACCTGCGCGCCGAGCAGGTTGCAGAGAATTCGCCGGAAGTACTCGTGGCGCGAATACGAGAGGAAGCTGCGCGAATCGGTCACCATTCCCGTGAAGCGGCTCAGGAGCCCCATGAGCGCGAGCGCGCCGAGCTGCCGCTCGATGCCGTCCTTCTGGTCGTTGAACCACCAGGCCGGTCCGAACTGGATCTTCCCGGGCATGGCGCCATCCTGGAAGTTCCCGCACATCGCCGCGGCCGCCTCGTTGTCGCGCCCGTTCAGGACGTAGATGATGGTCTTCGGGAGCTTCTCCTCGCCGTCGAGCCGGTCGAGCAGCCGCGCGAGCGGCGCCGCGATCGGTCCGTCCGCGATGGAGTCGAATCCCGCATCCGGCCCCAGGGCGGCGGCCCCGCGGCTGTTGGTGTTCCTGAGCGCCCCGATGTGGAGCTGCATCGCCCAGCCCTTTGCCGCGTGCATGCGCCCGAACTCGACCAGCAGCGCCGTCCGCCACCGCGCGACCTCCTTCTCGTCCGGAGGCTTCCCGACCCTGATCTTGTTGAAGATCGTTCGCAGCTCGTGCTCGGTGGCCTCCTCGGCGGAGACCGCCGTCAGGCCGTGATCGGCGATGCGGCAGCCGGCCGCATCGAAGAACTCGTGGCGCGCGCGGAGCGCATCGAGAAACGAGGGATAGTCGCGGATGGCGGTCCCCGCGCGCTCCTCCAGCCTGGCGGTCCATGCGTTGAACGCATCGGGCGATTCGATTCCCATGGCCATGTCCGGGCGGAAGGTGGGCAGCACCTTGATCGCGAAGCCCGCGTCGGCCTTGATGGCGCGGTGGTGCTCGAGCGTGTCCGCGGGGTCATCGGTCGTGCACACGACGCGCACGCCCGTCCGCTGCATGAGCGCGCGCGCGCGAAATTCCTCCGTGGCGAGCATCGCCCCGCATTCCGCATAGATTGCGCTCGCCGTGTCCGGCCCGAGCAGCCTCCCCGCGATGCCGAACGGCCGCTTGAGCTCCATGTGCGTCCAGTGGTAGAGCGGATTCCCGACCGCCGCCGGCACCGTTGCCGCCCAGGCCCGGAACTTCTCCTCGTCCGTCGCATCGCCCGTGATCAGGCGCTCGGGCACGCCGTTGGCGCGCATCGCGCGCCACTTGTAGTGGTCGCCCGCAAGCCAGATGCTCGTCAGGTTCTCGAACATTCGGTTGCGCGCGATGTCGGCCGGCGGCAGGTGGCAGTGGTAGTCGAAGATCGGCATGGGCGCGGCGTGCTCGTGAAACAGCTCGCGCGCCGCCGCCGACTGCAGCAGGAAATCATCGTCCAGGAACGTCATCGCACGCGTCTCCCGCGCTCACTCGCAACCCGCGAACGCGGCGCACCCGAGCGCATCCGACGTCGGATCGGCGCCGCATCCCCCGTGCGGAGGCAGCGGCTCCGCCCCCAGCATGAACACGTAGCCCAGCAGGCCGATCGCGTCCGCGATGTCGAGCTTCCCGTCATCGTTCGCATCGCCCGCGTCCGCGCAGCTCAGCGCCCCGGCGCCGAAGAGGTGCTGCAGGATCGTGATCGCGTCCGCGATGTTGATGCGCGCATCGGCGTTCGCATCGCCCCGCACGAACGGCGGGAGGACGCCGATGTACGCGAACCCGACCGGCGCGACCCCGACGAGCCCGTCCGGATTCTCGACCTCCACGGCGACCGTGCCGCTCCCGGGCGGCGTCCGCGCCTCGGCGATCTCGGGGCCGAGCACCGTCACGAGCGGGGACTCGGCCCCGCCGAAGCGCACGCGCATGCTCGGATGGAACGCCTCGCCGAAGAGCTGCACCCGGGTCCCGCCCGCCGCCGGCCCCTCCAGGGGCGTGAACAGAAAGACCCCCGGCGGATTCCAGTTCAGCCGCGATGTGACGGTCACCGCATCGGTCGCCATTGATGCCCCGGCGCCGTCCAGCGCGGCGAAGACCAGTTCGTTCGGCCCCGGCGCCAGCGCCACGTCCACGGCCCAGCGCGTGGTCGCGCGCCAGCGCGGCGCGACCTCGGCGCCGTTGACGGCGAGGGTGTACATCTCGATCGGCGCCTTGCCCTCGATCGTCGCCGACGCCTCCTCCACGGAGAAGTCCGCGCCCTCGTTCGTCGTGATCTCGAACGCGATCCCGGTCGGAATCCGGCTCAGGACGAACGCCGCCCGCGCATCGATGTACGTCGCGATCGGGCGAAAATCCTGGGCGCAGAGCCCGCCGTAATGCGCGGTCCAGAATTCCATGTACGCGCGGTTGTAGGTCGTCGCGATGATGTCCTGGAGATGCCGGTAGAACGACCGCGTGAAGACCGGCAGCGCGATGATGCGCGCGAGGTTGGAGTTGCCCCACAAGGCCTCGGTCGTGCTCCGGACGAACGCGAAGTCCATGTCCCAGGGAAAGACCAGCGCGCGGCCATCCTCGGGCCGCACGTAGTACATGTTGTTGTGGTACAGGCCCTGCGTGTACGTGTCGCCGATGCCGCACAGCGAGTACATGGCGAACGTGCGCATCCACTGGTCGACGTCCATGATCTCGCGCGCCCGCGCCTCGAGCACGTCGCTCGGCGCGGCGAAGCTCTTGCAGAAGCGCATGAGGCCGTCGTACTCGTCCCGCGCGCGGTTGTTCTCGATGAGGAAGAACCAGCGATAGGCTTCCTTGTCGTCCCCGAGATTCTGGATGTCGACGCCGATGACCTCGTCGGGCTGCGGCAGCTTGAGGCCTTCCTGCGTCCCGTCGACCGTCGTCGTGGGGTAATAGATGAGCTCGTAGGTGTACTCCATGCCGCCGGCGCCGGACGGCCACTGAGAGTCGAGGAACACGTCGTTGAACCGCGCCATGAGGAGAAGCGCCGTGCTCGTGTGCTCCGGACGCGGCGCGATGACCCACACGAGATCGTCGTACATGCCGGCGATCCCGCCCGCGTGGTTGACGATGTGCTTGACGCAGATCTCGTCCTGGCCGAAGGAGCGGCCGAACATGATCCCGCCGGACCGGTCGATGCCGATAGTCCGGTGCACCCCCCGGAACAGGCGGTCCGCGTTGAAGCGGATCGAGAACCCCACCCGCGTCGTCGCCAGGCGGCCGCGTTCGCTGCTCTTCAGGCGCACGCCGACGTCGTAGAACACCTCGTCCTCGTCGTACACGACCGTGGCGCCGAGGTGCTCGTTGCTCATGACGTTCGTGGGCGTGTGCAGCAGCGTCGCGTCGGCGGGCAGCATGATGATCCGCAGGTTGTGCAGCGCGCCGAGCCTCGCCTGCCCGTCCTTGACCTTGTAGAGCGCGCGCGAGCCGGGGCCGCGGCCGGGAAACGTGCACGTTGCGCCGCGGCCGTCCTCGGCCTCGACGTAGAACTGCACGATCGCGGCGGCGAGCTGCCCGGGAATCGTCCCCTGGAAGGCGCCATCGGCTCCCTTGTCCATCGCGGCGCGCTGCCATGCGCCGCCGTTGACGGCCCACGCGAGGGTGCAGGCGGCCACGCCGTCCGGGTCCTCGGGCAGCGCCGTCACGCGCACCGCCTCCGATGCGTTCGGCACCGCCGGCGCATGCCCGAACGCCCCGAACGTCGGGCCCATGTTGTCGGCGCGCGCCGTGTTGCCGGCGCCGGGAGTGCCGCGCGCGGCGGGCACGTCGAGCGCCGTCGTCCGCGCGAGCCGGCTGAAGTACAGGCGCGTGTTCAGGAGATTGGAGCCCGCCAGCCACTTGGCGCGGAACGAGATGCCGTACTCGGTGCCGTTGACCACGCTCTCGGCGCTCTTCAACGTCGTCTCGGCGTGGTTGTGCATGTGTTCGGTCGGGCCGGTCGCCACCAGCCTGAGCACCTTCTGCGCGGCGTTGTCCGGATCATCCTGCCCGCGGCTCAGCCGGTGCGTCCCGATGATGCGCCACTTGAGCGCGCCGTCGTCGAACGTCACGTTCTGCAGGATCTCCGCGGGCGCCGTGCTCGGCCGCTTGAGCACGCTCACGTCGTCGATGAGAATCTCGCCGGCATCGAGCATTCCCATCACGAACTCGCGCCAGCGCGTCGGGCCGCGGTCGGCCGCCGCGATGCCCGTGTACGCGTACGTCCGCCACGCGGACTTTCCGGACTCGTCGCTCGCCGCCCACGCCTCGGCCGCGCCGTTGTCGGCCGCCGGATCCCGCAGCTCGAGGCTCGATCCGCCCCCGTCGGCGTACGCGGGCCACCGTCCCCCGTCGTAATAGCGCACCTCATCCGCGAGATTCCCGCGCGCGTCGGCGATCGCGAGCCGCTCGCCGTCGTTCGCAAGCGCCCCGCCGAACGGCCCCGTCGCGTTCTCGATGCGATGGGTCTCGCACACGAATGCCGGTTCGCGCGCCACGACGAGAAATGCTCCCGGGGCCAGCATCGTCCCTTCCGGGAATTCAAAGACGATGCCGTCCGTGAAGCGGAACCCGCTCAGGTCGAGCACGCTGCCGCCGCGGTTGTACAGCTCGACGTACTCCCCGCGCTCTTCCGGATCGAGCATGGGGTGGTACATGATCTCGTTGATCACGAGATCCTCGCAACGCGCGACCACATTCGCCGTTCCCCGCGTCGCCGCCTCGGGGACGGCCCAGGGCCCGGTCGCCTCCGGCAGGCGGCACTGGAGCCCGGGCGCGAGCCACACCGCATCGAGGATCGTCTCGCCATCGGCGGCCCGCAGGAAGAGCTTGTCGCCCGCGCGCGGCTCGAACCTCAGGTCCGCGGCGGAAAAGACGATGCGCGCCCCGGCATCGACCTCCGCCCATGGGAGCACGTAGCAGCCCCCGGCGCTGCTCTCGATCGCCGTTCCCAGCGTCTGACACCACGCGACGGCCGCAAGCTCGATCCACGGCGCCCCCTCGCCGCTCAGCGCCGTCTCGTTGAAACGCAGGGCAGAGGCGCCCGGCGCGACGCCCGCGTCGAAATTCCGCTTGCCGGGCGTGCCCCCCGGCAAGGCGCTCGGCGCCCAGCTCTCGGGCTCGCCGCTCGCGCTCGCCGGCCGCACCTTGGCGAGCGAGGCCCCGGAGCCGTCGGCCGCGACGGGCCACGGCTCCCGATCCGCGTACGCCGCCGAGTCCATCAGCCGGCCGTTGTTATTCAGGAGCTCGATGCGCTCGCCGGCGTTCTCGAGGCGCCCCTCGAAGGGTCCCGCCGGGCGCACGATCCCCGCCGCGGCCGCGAGGGCGTCGGGATCGAGCGCGATGACCACGAAGCCGTTGCCCGGCACCACGGCGCCATCGCGAAACGCGTAGGTGATGCCGCCGCCGATCGTCCACCCCGAGATATCCATGGCGACGGCCATGGTGTTGTGCAGCTCCACCCACTCGAGGGCCGTCTCGTCGCCGGCGGGGTGGTACATGATCTCGTTGAACATCACCGTGCTGTCGGCACGGGACAGGGAGGCGGCCGCCATGCACGCTGCACACGCCGCCGCAACGCCGGAGAAACCGCGGGCTCGCTTCACGGCGTCAATTCTACGCGGAGAGGCGCGGGGGAACAACCCGGCGTCCCGCCGGGGCGGGAACAGCAAAAAAGGCGTCCTGCGAATCAGGACGCCTTCCCCTTCATGACCGCTTCACTTCTCGAAACGGCCGCGGCTGGGGTCCCACCCGCCCCAACCCTTCGACCCCCACGGAGTCCGGGGGACGCAAGCCCATCCGTCATCTCGGCCGGAGGTCCTCCAAACATTAAACATAATTTTTTGATTTTCGGCCTGTTTTCTGGTTGCAAAAGCCGCGGCGACTTGCCATAATGGAGGTCCATTTTTCTGCGGAAAGGTCCGCGTCGCACGCACGCGATGGAATGTTTCCATTTTAATGTTTAAGGTGCAAACGCGAGCCCGCCCGGCGGCGTCTATCCCGCAGAAAAGCCCAACTTTGGCGGAACATCCTGCGTTATATCTGAGGCGGAACTGCTCGGCGCCTCCCCGGCGGGACGGCGAAGAGTTTATCCTGCGGAGCGGCGCGGGAACGTGGGGCCCTTGAGGAGGCGTCATGGAACTTTCGAAAGCCACGGAAGAGCGGCTCATCGAGTTCATAGGAGACCGCAAATCCGTTTCCTACGATGAGCTCACGGCGTTTTCGGAGGAGACTCCGGATGCCCATGAGTTCGAGCGCATGCTGCACTTTCTCGACGGCCAGGGCGTCGTCATCACGGAGGAACCCGCCGCGGCCGAACGCGCCGAGGACGAGGACGAGCCGGTCGAGGAGGAGGAGCGGTTCGAGCTCGACAAGGATGCCGAGGACGAGCTCAACCGCCGCAAGCTCAACGACCCCATCCGCATGTATTTCTCCCAGATGGCGACGATCCCGCTCCTGACGCGCGAGCAGGAGATTCAGCTCGCCGAGGAGATGGAGCAGTCCGAGGCCAAGCTGCGCATGTGCGTGCTCGGGATGCGCCTCGGCCAGGTCGGCGCGCTCGAGGTCTTCGAGCTCATCCAGAGCCGCGAGCTGCATGTCGAGCAGGCCCTCGAGATCACCACGGCGCAGAAGGGCGATCGCGATCGCGTCCGGCAGGAGCTCGATCACACGATCGCCCGGCTCCGGCGCCTCCTCGAGGCCAACGATCGCGATCTTCCCGCCATCGAGCGCGGCGAGCGCAAGAAGCGGCTGCTCGCGGCGCGCCGCGTCCACAATCGCATCGCGGAGGGCATCCGGCTCATAGAGAACCACCAGATCAAGACGACCTATCTCACGCGCTGGGCCGATGAGGCCGTCAATCTCGCCGAGGCCCTGCCCCGCGAGCACGGCCGGAACCGCAGCATCGCCCACGACCAGCGCTTCCGGCGCGCCGCGTGGGAAGCTCCCGCCGAGTTCCTGACGCGCGCCCGCACGATTCGCGCCCAGCGCATCCGCTACCAGGATGCGCGCAACCGCCTCTCGTCCGGCAACCTGCGCCTCGTCGTGAGCATCGCCAAGTCCTACCGCAAGTGCGGCCTGCCCTTCCTCGATCTCATCCAGGAGGGCAACACGGGGCTCATGCGCGCCTGCGACAAGTTCGATCACCGCAAGGGATACAAGTTCAGCACCTATGCCACGTGGTGGATCCGGCAGGCGATCGCGCGCGCGATCGTCGAGAAGGGGCGCATGATCCGCTTCCCGGGCTATGTCGCCGAGACGATGGGCAAGCTCGAGGCCTGGGCGCGCCAGTTCACCACCCAGAACGGAGCGCCGCCTAGCCTGGCGAGCCTCTCGGAGACGTCCGGCATACCCGAGGCCGAGATCAGCCGGCTGCTGAAGCTGTCCAAGATGCCGATCTCGCTGAGCAGCCCGCTGGGCGACGGCGAGGACTCGAGCTTCGGGGACATCGTCGAGGACGACAGCTCCGAGTCGCCGCTCACCTCGGTCAACCGCGAGATGCTCAGGGAGCGCATACGCGGCGTGCTCGATCGCCTCAGCCTGCGCGAGCAGGAGGTGATCAAGCGCCGCTTCGGCATCGACCACGAGTCGGGCTGCAGCCTCGAAGAACTGGGCAAGCGCTTCAAGGTCTCGCGCGAACGCATTCGCCAGATCGAGGTCCGCGCCATCCGCAAGCTCCAGCACCCGCTCGGCAGCCGGCTGCTGCGCGGCTTCGTCGAGGCGTAGCCGCCCGCGTCCCGCCGCCGGATCGGGCCCTCGCGCCGGACCGGGCGGACAGGGGCGCCGCGGCGCGCCCGTCGCTCACTTCACGACGACCTTGCCGTCGATCTCCCGCTCCGCCTGCAGCCAGCACCAGGCCGGGTCGGCCCGAAAGTGCTCGCGCTCGGCAATGAAATAGGCCGTCTCGGCGATCATGCGGCGCCGTTCGTCGGCGGCTACGGGCCGCCGCGGGCGAGGCTCCGCAGTCTTTGCGGCCGCGCTCGGCGGTTTTCCCGTCCCGGTCGCAGACGGCGGTTTTCCCGTCGCGGCCGCAGACGGCGGTTTCACCGCCCCGCACGCGCTCGGCGGCGCCGCGGGCGCGGCCGATTCGGCAGGCTTGCGCGCGCCCTTCGTCGTCCTCTTCTTGCCTGGATTCGGGACCGTCTTGAAGTTAGTGCTCATGGTTCATCGCTCCAAGAATGCGTCAACGTTCCGTCCCCCTCCCGCCTCTGCATCCAATTATCGGCACCCATGGCGCGAGACTTGAGGACTTCGAACCGGCCCCCGATCCGCCGCAGCCCCGGATTGAGCCCCTCCCCCTCCTCTGTTACACTTGCAGGCTTCGCGGGTTGCGGTACGCGCATTTCATGTACGCCAAAGAGCATGCACGACTACTGGAGCGCATCGCGTCCTTGCTGCGCGGGGCGGGCAGGGAAGTCCCCGCCCGCGTCCTGCGCGCCGAGATTCCGATAACGGACACCGCGCCTCTCGAGTGGCTTCATGCGCAGAAGGCCGCACAGCGCTGGTACTGGGCGGAACGCGACGGGGCGGCCGACTGGGCGGGCGCCGGCGCCGCCTTCCGGCTTGCCGGGGCGCCGGGAGCATCTCACGCCGACGCCGCCGACCAGTGCGCGGTCGCGCTTGCCGCCTCCTCGCCGGGCGTGCGCTTCCTGGGAGGCTTCCGCTTCGACCCGGACGCGCCCGGCGCGCAGCCCTGGGAGTCGTTTCCGTCGTATTCCTTCATCGTGCCGCGCATCGAATGCCGCCGCACGGCCGAGGGGGCCGTGCTCGCCTGCAACGTGGCCTGGTCCCCCGGCATGCGCGGCAACGAGGCGCTCGCACAGCTTGCCGCCGATCTGCGGGCGCTCCGTCCGCCCGCCCCCTTCGGCCTCGATCCGCTCCCGTCGATCGGCCGGCGCCTCGACGTGCCCGCGTTTCCGAAATGGCGCGAGGCCGTCCGCACGGCGCTCGAGGGCTGCGCGCGCGGCACGCTCGCCAAGGTCGTGCTGGCGCGCAGGACCGAGTTTGCCCTCGCGGCGCCGGTCGATTCCTGCGCGCTCCTTGACCGGCTTTCCTCGAGCCGGGCGCCCTGCTTCGCGTTTCTCTTTCAGCACGCGGGCGATGACGCCTTCCTGGGCGCGACCCCGGAGCTTCTGTATCGGCGCGAGGGCCGCGCGCTCCGGGCCGAGGCCCTCGCCGGGACCTGTGCCCGCGATCCGGACTCCGCCCGCGATGCCGCGCTCGGTTGCGAATTCCTCCGCAGCGACAAGGAGCGCGCCGAGCACCGCATCGTGCGCACGACGCTGCACGCCGATCTGCGCGCGCTCTGCAGCGATCCGCCCGCGTCCGAGGACGAGGACCTCGTCGTCCTGCCGCACCTGCGGCACATCGTCACGCGCTTTCGCGGCGTGCTCGCCGATGGCGTCACCGACGGGCGCATCCTCGCCCGGCTCCACCCGACCGCCGCGGTCGGCGGCGATCCGCGTTCCGCCGCGCTCGACGCCATCGCCGCGCTGGAGCGTTTCGACCGCGGATGGTACGCGGCGCCCATCGGCTGGATCGCGCACGATGCGGCCGAATTCGCCGTCGCGATCCGCTCGGGGCATCTTTCCGGCAACCGGCTCACGCTGTACGCGGGCGCCGGCATCGTGCCCGGTTCGGACCCCGCGCGCGAGTGGGATGAGAACGAACGCAAGCTGGCTCCCTTCTTGAAGGCCTTCGACGGCAATGGCACCCGCTCCTGACCACGCCACGACCGCATGGGCCGCGTCGCTCGTCGCGACACTGGCGCGCGCCGGCGTCGCGCGCTTCATCATTTCGCCAGGCTCGCGTTCCGCTCCCCTTGCCGCCGCGGCCGCCCGCCGGCAGGGAGTGCGCTGCATCATCGCCCACGATGAGCGCGCCGCGGGTTTCTACGCCGCCGGCTACGGCAGCGCCGCGCGCAGGCCGGCCGCGCTCATCTGCACGTCGGGCACCGCGGTCGCGAACTACCTGCCTGCCGTCATCGAGGCATCCCAGGCCGCCGTGCCCATGCTGGTGCTGTCGGCCGACCGGCCGCCGGAGTTGCGCGAGACTGGCGCCAATCAGACCATCGTCCAGCCGGACATCTTCGGCGCACACGTGCGCTGGCGTTTCGATCTGCCGTGTCCGTGTCCGGATGCGTCGCCCGCGACGGCGGCACACGCGGCCGCCGCGGCCTTTGCGCGCGCCGTCGCGCCGCCGGCGGGCCCCGTCCACCTCAACTGCATGTTCAGGGAGCCCCTCGCGCCCTGCGCTCCCCTGCCTTCCGAGGAGGCCGCGTCGAAGGCCGCACTCTACACGCGCGCGGAGGTCATGCCCCCCGCGGCGGAGGTTGCGGGGCTCGCGGCGCGCCTGCGGACGGCGCGCACGGGCGTTCTCGCGATCGGACCTCTGTGCGGCGGGGACGAGCGCGACGCCGTGTGCATGCTGGCAGGCGCCCTCTCGTGGCCGGTCTTCGCCGATGCCGGCTCGGGCCTGCGCACCGCGTCCATCCCCGGCATCATCCCGTTCTTCGATCTGGCGCTCCTCTCGCCGGCCGCGGCGTCGCGTCTCGCTCCGGAGGTCATCCTTCACGTCGGCGGCCGCATGACCTCCTCCCGTTTCCTTGCGTTCGCGGGCGCGGCGGAGCACTACATCCACATCACCGACTCGCCGCGCCGGCACGATCCGGCGAGCCTCGTCACCCTGCATGTCCAGGCATCGGTCGGGCGCATCTGCCGCGACCTGTCCGCGGGCATTCGCCCGGCCTGCGATCCCCGGTACCTCGATGCGTTTCGCCGCCTCTCGGCGCGCGTCGACACGGTCCTTGCGCGAACCCTCGGGGCCGAGCTCAGCGAGCCGGCGTGCGCGCGATTGATCGCACGGGCGCTGCCGGAGGGTCACGGCCTTTTCCTCGCGCGCAGCATGCCCGTCCGCGACATGGACATGTTCGCCCCGGCCGGCGCCCGGCCGCGTGCGGTGGGAATGAACTGGGGCGCGAGCGGCATCGACGGCACGATCGCGTCCGCGCTCGGCTTCTCCGACGGCATCGAAGCGCCGCTCACGCTCTTCATCGGCGACATCGCGTTTCTCCACGACCTCAACTCCCTCGCCCTGCTGGCCCGGCACCCGCACCCCGTGACGGTGGTGCTTGCCAACAACCGCGGCGGCGGGATCTTCTCCTTCCTGCCGCTTGCGGCGTGCGCGGAGCTTGTCGACGAGTACTTCGCGGCGGCCCACGACCTCGCGTTCAAGAGCGCGGCCGAGCTTTTCGGCATCTCCTACGCCGCGCCCGCCGGCATGCGCGAGCTCGAGGACGCATACGCGCTCGCAACGCGCGGCCGGGCGGCGACGATCATCGAGATCGCCGGCGACCGCGCGCGGAACCACGATCTTCACCGGCGCCTGTACGCCGCGGTCACGGAGGAGGACGACCAATGACCTCGATCGCCTGGACGACCGTCAGGGAATTCAGCGACATCCTCTACCACAAGGCCGAGGGCATCGCCAGGATCACGATCAACCGGCCCGAGGTCAGGAACGCGTTCCGGCCGCTCACCGTCGAGGAGATGTCGGCCGCCCTCGCCGACGCCCGCGAGGATCCCGCGGTGGGCGTCGTCATCCTCTGCGGGCAGGGCACCGAGGCCTTCTGCGCCGGCGGCGACCAGAAGATCCGCGGCGAGTCCGGTTATCGCGACGACAAGGGCGTGCCGCGGCTGAACGTGCTCGACCTCCAGCGCCAGATCCGCACCTGTCCCATGCCGGTGATCGCCATGGTGGCGGGCTACGCCATCGGCGGCGGGAACGTTCTGGCGCTCGTCTGCGATCTCACGATCGCCGCCGACAACGCGGTGTTCGGCCAGACCGGACCGCGCGTCGGCTCGTTCGACGGCGGCTACGGCGCCGGCTATCTTGCCCGCGCGGTCGGCCAGAAGCGCGCCCGGGAGATCTGGTTTCTGTGCCGCCGCTATACCGCGGCGCAGGCCCTCGCCATGGGACTCGTGAACGCCGTCGTACCGCTCGCGGACCTGGAGCGCGAGACCCTGGCCTGGGCCAAAGAAATCCTCGCGAACTCCCCCACCGCGATCCGCTGCCTCAAGGCCGCGCTCAACGCCGACTGCGACGGCCAGGCCGGGCTCCAGGAGCTCGCCGGCTGCGCCACCATGCTGTACTACATGTCCGCGGAGGCACAGGAGGGCCGCGACGCGTTTCTGGACAAGCGACCGCCCGACTTCTCGCGCTTCGGCCGCCAGCCGTGAGCGAACGCACGGCGGCCGCCATGCGCATTGACCGCGTCGAGCTTTTCGCCTACGCCCTGCCGCTCGCCGCGCCCTTCCGCGCGAAGGACCGCACGCACCTCGAGCGGCGGGGACTGATCGTGCGTCTCGTCGATACGGACGGCTGCGAGGCATACGGCGAGACCGCGCCGTTTCCGGGGCTTCGCGCCGAGGCGCTCGAGGATGCCTCGGCGCAGCTCGTGAGCGTCCTCCCGGCCCTTCGCGGCCGCACGGTCCCCGGCGACCTTCCCGCCCTCGCGGGCGGCTTCGACCGCTGGCTCGGCAAGGGTCTCCTGCCATCGGTGCGCTTCGGCATCGAGTCCGCGGCGCTGGCGCTCCTGGCCGCCTCCAGGAAGAAGCCCTTGCGCGCGATTCTCGCTCCCGACGCCGCCGAGCAGGTCCCCATCAACGCGCTCTTCGACGGCTTCGAGCCGGACCTCCCCGCGCGCGCGGCGGGGCTGTGCGCGGCGGGGTACCGCGCGTTCAAGCTCAAGGCCGGGTTGCGCGGCGCCGCGTGCGACATCGCGAACGCGACCGATCTGCGCGGGGCGCTCGGGCCCGGACCGCTGCTCAGGATCGACGCGAAGTGCGCCTGGGAGCTTCCCGAGGCCGTCCGCATCGGCCGCGCGCTCGCGCCGCTCGCCATCGATTACATCGAGGAGCCGCTCGCGGATCGCAACGATCTCGCCGCGTTCAACGCCGCGACAGGCATCGCCACGGCGCTCGATGAGAACCTCGCCGCGTGCCTTGCCGGCGGCGCCGGACCGCCCCGCGGCGTGCGCGCCTTCGTGATCAA